>JAGQRA010000722.1 GCA_020425885.1 Planctomycetota bacterium
CACGCGTTGGACCTACTGGTGGGAGTTCAACAAGAACTCGTACCTGCTCAGGCCGCGTGGCGACGGCGGCGGACCGCAGACGGGAAGTGACGACTTCTTCCTCGGATCGACGCGACGGCAGCAGATCTCCCAGGACAGCCTCGAGCCGACCGAGAAGGAGGCCATCGAGACCATCCTGCCGGCACTGAAGAAGGCCATCGACTCGACCGACAACCGCGACATGGCGACCGCCTGCATGATCGCGATGGCCAAGGTCGGGCGCGATCATCCCGACTTCGCCCTGATCGACGTCTTCGCCGACCGGTTGCCACGCGGCGACCAGGAGGTTCGCGAGACCGCGGCCCTGGCGATCGGCATCGCCGCGATCGACGGCACGCGCGAGCTGGAGCTGTTGCTCTCACTGGCGGAGGACGGGGTCGCCGGCCGAGAGGCCAGCCGCGGCAGCAAGGTGACGCCACGCACCCGCGCGTTCGCGGCCTACGGTCTCGGGCTCATGGCGAATCGGTCGCAGCAGCTGGCGACCAAGCTGCGCGTCACCAAGGCGCTGACGCAGCTGATCGATGGCGACGACTGCGAACGCAACCTGCTGGTCGCCGCGATCCACGGGCTTAGCCTCGTTCGTCTCGACTCGGATCGGCCTGGCGAGCGTGCCCTGTCGACGACCGCGCTCGATTGCCTCGAACGTTGCTATCTGTCACGGCGCGGCCCCGGCGACCAGCTCATGCAGGCGCACTGCCCGACCGCGATCGCACGCCTGATCGACCGCGACGATGACCGGGCCCAACGCTACCGCGAGCTGTTCGCCGCGACCCTTGGCGGCAAAGAGCGGCCGGCGCGGTCGAGTCGGGACCTGCCCCGCTCGTGCGCTCTCGCCCTGGGCCGGCTCGTGCGCCCCGTGGCCGAAGATCGCCCCTACTGCGAGATCCTGCTCGACGCCTATCGCGGCAATCGCGACCAGCAGACCCGCTACTTCGCGATCATCGCGCTCGGGCTCATCGGCGGCGCCGACAATCGCGAGGCGCTGTTGCGTGAGTTCGGTCGCGCCAGCAAGACCCAGGAGAAGCCGTGGTGCGCGCTGGCGCTCGGACTCCTCGAACACGGCAACCGGACGGGGTCCGCGGCGGCGACACAGCAGCCCGATCGCCTGATCGGCGAGACGCTGCTCGATGCGCTGGAGACGAGCAAGAACCCCGATCTGACCGGCGCGCTGGCGGTCGCACTGGGCCTGTGCCAGTTCATCGATGCGACCCCGACCATGCGCCAGCTGCTGCGGCAATCGATCAGCAAGGCCGAACTGGCGGGCTACCTCTGCATCGGACTCGCCCTGATGCGCGACCGCCACTCGACGGATGCGCTGCGGGACGTGCTGCAGCTGTCGCTGCGGCGCGATGACCTGATGCGCCAGGCGGCCATCGGCCTCGGCCACCTCGGCGACCGGGAGGCGGCTCTGGCCTTGCACGCGATGCTGGCCGACGACGATCCCAATCTGGCCCGCCTCGCCGCGATCGCGAACGGCCTCGGCTACGTCGGCGACCGACGTTCGATCGAGCCCTTGCTCACGGTGCTGTTCGACACCGAGATGACGAAGCTGTGTCGGGCGTTCGCGGCCGCCGCGCTCGGCGGCGTCGCCGACAAGGAGCGCGCGCCGTGGAACAGCAAGATCTCCGAGGGGATCAACTACCGCGCGGCGGTCGAGACGCTGATCGACAACAGCACCGGCATCCTCGACATCCTGTAGCCGACGGCCCGATCCCGGACCATCAGCCGGCGAAGCGGAACCTGACGATCGCCCACAACGCCGCGATGCCGTCGCGCCAGGTGATCTTCTTGCCCTCGCTGTACTTCCGTCCCTGGTAGCGGATCGGCACCTCGAAGATGCGGACCGGCAGCTTCGCGATCTTCGCCGTCAGCTCGGGTTCGACCGTGAACCGCCGGCTCTCGATGACCAGACCCTGCAGCACCTCGCGACGGAAGCACTTGTAGCACGTCTCCATGTCGGTCAGGTTGAGTCCGGTGAACAGGTTGCTCAGGAACGTCAGCATCCGGTTGCCGAAGTAGTGGTAGAAGTGGTCGCGCTCGCGGCCCGGATCGTGGTCGCAGACGAGATAGCGCGAGCCATAGACCACATCGGCTTCGCCGCGCAGGATCGGCGCCAGCAGGACCGGATAATCCGCCGGGTCGTACTCGAGGTCGGCATCCTGGACCACGACGGCGGCGCCTCGCGCCTGCAGGAAGCCCGTTCGGAGCGCGGCGCCCTTGCCGCGATTCACGTCGTGCTCGATCACCCGGACCTCGGGGTACTCGGCCGCCAGCTCGGCCAGGATCTTGCGACTGTTGTCGCGACTGCCATCGTCGACGAGGATCAGCTCCTTCGGGATCGGGACCGCGCGCACGGCGGCGACGATGTCGCGCAGCGTGGCCTCCTCGTTGTAGACGGGCATGACGACGCTGAGCAGGAAGCCCTCAGGGAGACTGTCGTTTCGAGGTCGGGTCACGCCGGTGCAGGAGTTTGCCGCGTCCTGGCCTCGACGACAACCGCGGACAGCACGGCGCCGAGCAGGACCAGGGTGACCGGCAGGATCTGGAACAGGACCCGCAGGTAGGACGTATCGAGATGGAACCGCAGCGGCAGGAAGCTGCCGACATAGACGATGTGGAGGCCGGCCAGACCGCCGCTCACCGCCAGCACCGGCAAGGCGAATCGGCGACCGAGCGCGACCCGCGGCAGCAACGCGACGGCGAGCAGCAGGGCGGCGAAGACTGCGTGGACGTGACCGAGCGCCAACGTCGACGACCATGCTTCGGCCAGCATCGCCGGCACGCGATCACGCCATTGCTCGGCCATCAGCTCGAACATGGTCTTGCCGGTCGGGTTCGCCCCCAACAGGTCGCTCCGCATGCCGAAGCGTCGGTTCCAGAGCGCCGTGTAGGCGACGACGGCGGCGGCCGGCAGCAGCACCACCAGGTTGCGTGGTGACCATCCACCGCGCAGCGGGTGCGCCCACGACCGCACCAGCACAGCGGCGATGGCCGCGCTGGCGAGGTAGAGCATGCTCTCGTTCTTCGACCACAGCGAGAACGCCAACGCCAACCCGCTGAGCCAGACCTGGCCGCGCTCGCCACCGTCGCGCCAGCGCAGGAACGAGTCGAGCGCGACCGTGAGCCCGAGCGCGACCATGCCGTCGGCGTACGCGGTGCGGCACAGGCTCTGATACTCGGGCTCGAGCAGGATCAGCGACGCGAGCGGCGCCGCCACCAAGGTCGGCAGGCGGTGACGCAGCGCCGACGCCGTGGCGACGAACAGCGCGAGGCAGCAGAGCTGCACCGGCCAGCGGTTCTCGAACTGAACGAAGTCCGGCACGCCGGTCAAAGCATAGACCCAGCTCTGCAGCAACGGGTCGAGCTGCGGATAGTCGGGGTGGAGGTTGAAGACCTGCGTCGTCGCGAACGGTTCGGGGAAGTCGACGAGCAGGGACTTGGCCTTCAGCGACCAGATGTTGCCCTCGTCGCCTTCGACGCATGGCCGGTCCATGCCGGCGAGTGCGAACCACAGGCCGACGAGCACACCGGCCACGACGAAGATCGTGAACGGCAGGTCCGCGGCGGCGGGTTCCTCGGTGTCGCGGGCGGCGGACCGGCGACGAGCCAGCACGACCAGCGGTGCGGCCGGCGCGATCGGCAGGCCCCACCACCACGACCGTGGCAAGCCGCACTCGATGCCGAGCTGGACCATCGCGCCGAGGCCGAGGCAACCGAGCAGCCAGGCCGACGCCGTTCGCCCGAGCCGATCGCGGCGCCAGGGCAGGCCGAGCAGCGCGAGCGCCGGGACACCGATCAACAACGGCGCGGCGAGCGCGAACAGCAACGTGGCCGCGTGCGTCACTTCGTCCCCCGCAGGCGCCACAGCCGCATCTGCCCGCCACCGAGGGCCTCGCGATGGAGCAGTTCGTAGTCACCGCCCACGGTCAGCGGCTCGGGCCCTTGCGTGCCATCGAGCACGACGAGGCGCCCCGGGGACGTAGGCGCGATCTTCGCCCTCAGCTCGTCCGCATCGCGGGCGAAAGCGACATCGCGGGGCCGCGGGTAGAGCAGGTTCTTGACGCGCTCGAACAACGTGCGCACCTGGCGCGCCGGCTCACCGCGCGGGTCGCCGGCATCGAGCTCGAACGCGGCACCACCGTACGGGCTGTAGAGGACGAGGCGGCCGTGTTCGGGAACGGCCGCCCGGATCGCGGCGGCGAGCGTCGGTGAGACCCCGATCGCACGTTCGATGCGTCGCACGGCCGGCTCGGTGAGTGCCCGCTGCACGGCCTCGGACGTGCGCCCGACCCGGGAGCCGGTATCGAGGCACAGCACCGGCAACCGCAGCACGACCAGCAGACCGACGATGCCTATCCACGACCTGGAACGCCATTCTGCGCGCGTTCTCGAATCAGCTGGTGCGGTCACGGAAGTCGTACTCGCTGCGATGCTCGGCGCCGGATGTGCCGCCCGAACCAGTTGCGTAATGTCCGACCAGCACTCTCGCCAGCTCTTCCTCGCGACAGTAGCCCTCGACGTCGTCGGGAGCAGTATGCCATTGCGCCAGGACCCCGGTCACGGCCGAACCGAGCAGGAAGGCCGCCGCCGGTGGATCATCGCAGAACAACGAGCCATCGCGGACACCCTCGATCAGCAGTTCGCGGATGCTGGCCCGCAACCAGCGTTGCTCCTGGCGATCGTCCTCGCGCAGACGGGCGGTGAACCGACCGCGCAGCTCGGTCGCCAGGACGCGCAACAGATGGGTCGCTTCGGGCTCGCGGAAGTGGAAGGCCAGGTAGCTGGCGAGGAAGCGGCACAGCGCCACGGCCGCGCCGCCGGGGCCGGGGGCCGGCACCTGCAGCGCGCGGCGGCGACGTTCGCGCCAGTGATCGAGCACGGCGAAGAACAGGTCCTCCTTGCCGTCGAAGTGGAAGTAGATGCCACCCTTCGTCACCCCGGCCCGCTCCGCGATCGCATCGAGACGCGCGCCGGCGAAACCCGAGGCCGCGAACTCGGCCGTGGCGGCGCCGATCAGACGCTCGCGCAGATGCGGATCGGGAGGGCGCGGCATGGCACGGGCCGGTCCGGGCTAACGCGGCTGATAGAACTCGTCGCGCAGGTGCCTGGGCAGATAGAAGTCGATCAGGAACGGATTCCAGGCCCGATCCTCGGCCGCGAACTGGTCCATGTCCATGTAGACGGTGGACAGGTCGAGCAGGCGATCCTCCTGCAGATCGACCGGCTGCAACCGCAGCCCGGACCGTTCTTCGAACGGAACCAGGGGTACGATCTTGCCATCCGCCCCGTCATCCATGCGCAGCACGATGGCCCGCGCCCGCCGCAACACGTAGACCCGATTCTCCTCGCTGCGTTTGAACAGCGTCGCGAGGTGAATCGAGAACACCTCGGAGTTGACCGTCAGCGCCGCCTGGAAATCGGCTTTGATCTGTGGATCGGCGAGCTCCTCGAACTCCTCGACCTTCTCGAGGTCCGCCACGGTCGCGAAGAACTTGAGCTTCTGGTCGCTGCCGAGACGCAGATCGCCGAAGTCGGAGATATCGGTCGTCGGTTCCGACTCCTGCTCGGCCTCCATCGCCTCCTCGTCGACCTCGTTGCGGTAGCGAATGATCGCATCGATCACACGATCGGAGATCTTGTCGCTGGACATCAACGAGCGCAGCACCGCCCGTGAAGCGGTGTTGATGTTGATCCGGATGCCCTGGCCGAACGGTTCCTCCAATGGCTCCTCGCCGGACCCGACCGGCGTCGCCTGCTCGCCGCCACTCTCCCCTGAGGTGCCCGACGTCCCACCGGGCACTTCCGGCGGCGGCTCCTCGCCTCTGGCCTCGGCAGTGGCCCGCTGCCGAGCGACCTTCTCCGGGTTGCCCGGATCGATCTTCAGCGAGGTCCAGATCGTCAGCACGGACTCGAGTCCGAGGTAGACCTTGCCGTCGAGAACGACGTCGTAGAACAGCTCCTCCTTGATCGCCGGCAACAGCAGCAGCTCGTCGAGCTGCAGCGGAATCGTCACCTCTTGCGGGGCCTTCGGATCGTCTGACTTGAGCAGCGGGCGCGGGATCGCATCGGTGTCACCACGGTGGGCCCAGTCCTTGATCTGGGACACGATCATCTCGGCATCGGCCATCGAGACATCGAACTCGGAGTCCTCGCGCAGGCAGTCGATCAGGCGGACCAGTCGCTCGTGAGCCAGCTGGGCGAAGTCCTCGTCCGGGCTCCACAAGGCCAGGATGTTGAGCTTGCGATTCTCGTCCTCGACGAAGGTGTAGGTGGTGAGATCGTTGTCGGTCTCGCCGATCGGGTTGAACCATGAATCGCGGCTGCTGTCACAAGAAGCCGACGGATCTTCCGCCGCGGCGCCTTCTCCTTCCCCTTCCGCACCTGGCAGCGCACTTCCTGGCCCGGCCTCCGACCCGGGCAGAGCGCCCATCGGCCCGGCACCTTCGCCACCTTCGGCTGCAGCCGCACCCTGCATGTCGGTCAGCAACTTGTCCTGGGCCTCGACCAGCTGATAGAGCATCTGGTTGCGCATTCGCGCCAGCAGCGCATCGTTCTCCCCGGTGGCCCGGACCATCTGGCCCGAGACCGAGAGTTCGGCGACGAGGATGTAGAGCAGGATCGTGAAGATCAGCGCCAGGACGATGGCGAAGCCCGACTCGGATCGATCGGACATTCGGCGCTGGGAATCCGGTAGCGGCGGGGTCATGGCGGCGGCGTTGGCGGCGACAGACATTCGACGGCAATGGTAGCCGGTTCTTCCGGCATCGTCGCGGCGGCGACCGCCCGAGCCGGCCTGCCCGACGCCCCCCACTCTCACCACACCGGACCACCCGCCGGAATGCCCCGGTCGGTGACGATGCGCGGGGTGATGTGGAACTCGACCGTGGTCTCGCTCTCCTGGATCGAGGTCGACCGGAACAGGAAACCGAGCAGCGGGATGTCGCCGAGCAACGGCACCTTGGTCTCGCTCTCGTACTTGGTCTTCGACTTGAGGCCGCCGATGACGAGCGTGTGCTTGTCCTTGAGGTAGACGGTGGTGACGGCGGTGCGCGTGCTCGTGATCGGCGTCACGATCGGCTCGGTGCCGGCGAAGCCGGTGATGGCCGACACGTCGGAGTAGATCTGCAGGATGACCGAGTCGGTGCCGGCGATCATCGGAATGATGTTCATCTTGACGCCGACCTGCTTGAAGGCGATGTCGGTCGCGACCTCGGTTCCGAGCTGCTGGATCTTCGCCTTGGGGAACGGGATCTCGGCCAGCGTCGAGATCGCCGCCACGCCACCGTTGCGCACCACGAGCTTCGGCGAACTCTGGATGTCGGCGAGGTTGTTGGCCTCGAGCGCCTCGAGCATCATGTTGAGCTCCCAGCTCTCGTGGATGCCGCCGAGCGTGAATCGGCCGACATCGGTGACCGGCGATGAACCGACGACCGGCTGACGCATCGGAAAGACGGAGGTGAACGCCCGCACCAGCTGGCCGCTGCTCAGGTTGCTCAGAATGGGCGTGTTGTTGTCGACCGTCGAGATGCCGAAGGCGAGCGCATTGGCATTGCTGAACTCGACGACCTGCACCGAGATCTCGACCTGCGGGATGTTGGCGTAGAACATGTTCAACGCCGACTCGAACGCCCGCAGCGCCGAGGGCTGCGCCGTGATCAGGGCGAGACCGACCTTGGGCAGGGCCTTGCCAGGCGCGATCGGCTCGCCGGTCACCGACGGAACATCCTTGATGTCGACGATCTTCGATCCGCTCAACACCTCGAAGTCGGGCACGTAGGTGACCTCGATGACGTTCTCGCCGAGCATGCGGCCGAGGACGCTGCGGCTGTCACCTCCACCCACCTTGGTTCCGGCAGGCGGCGGCGCCGGCTCCGCCGCGGCAACGGGTTTGCCGGGTTCGATCTCGGCGATGAGCTTGAGGAACGTCGTGCTGAGGTCGCCGGCCAGGAAATACTGCTTCGTCACCGAACCGTCGGCGCCGATCAGGATGCTGCTGCCGAACTGCGTGCGCAGTCGCGCCTCGCGGTCGTCCTGTGATTCGTTCTGCGGATCCTGACGTGCCTCGGCGTCACGCGACGAAGGCCGATCCCCCAATCCCCAGACCAGAGGCCCAGCCGTATTGCCACCCAGGGCCGACCGACCTTCCACCTCGTATTGGACCTGCAGGCTCGGATCGATCCTTCGCGGAGAGGAGCTGACGCAGCTGGCGAATGCCAGCACCAGGATCGGGTAGACCTGACGGTTGCCTAGCACGGTGCGATTGTGGGCGCAGCCCACGCCGATCGCGAGACGATTCCTGACGTTCGAAAGGTGCGGCCGAGCAAGCCGAACGCCGTTGCGGGATGGAAGGGGCGAACGCGGGGCAGGCGATCCGTTGACCCAGCTCTACTTGTCTTCGAGCTTCTTGACGACCTTGTCCGTCAGGTCGACGACCTCGTGCCCCTTGTCATCGATGATGTCATCCTTGCGCACGACGAGGTCGCGGCTCTCGTCGGTTGCGATGGCCTTGACCGCCTCTCGCACCTTGGCGTTCATCTTCTGCACGAGTTGCTTGCCACGAGCCGAGTCGAGGTCGATGCCATCCGCCTCGATCTTCTTCCACTCCTCCGTGGCTTCCTGCACCTTCTTCTCGTCGATGGTCGCTGGAGCCGTCGTGTTCGCGGCGCTCCCGGCATAGACAACGGCACCGCGCTTCAGGGTCACCTGGGCCGAAATGGCCGATGCCATGAAGGCCATCACCAGCGCTGTGGAAAACAGGTGGAAACGTGATGCCATGGTTGCCTCTCGAGAAGATCGCTGTCGGTGGAGTATCGGGTTGCCGGCAACTCCGCGTTCAGCGGAAACCAGCAGACACCATGACAAGCGTCCTGCCTACCTCCTACACCGCGACGATTCGCAAAATTTTTGACTTTTACGAGCCAGGCGCGGCGCCCTCCCTGCACCCGACCGCAACCAAACCGGGTCGCCGATTGCCGGGGCGCCCGACCCACTGGGTCGGGCAAAGCCTGAGCCTCAACGGGCCGGACTAGTCGCGGCGCGGCCGCCGGCCACCGCGGCGGGGACGGTCGCGACGAGGCGCCTCTTCACCGAGGAGACTGTCGATCGACTCCAACTCGCCGACATCCTCGCCCCCCCTCACGAACGAGCTCTGCGGCTCGTCATCGTCGAACTCGGCCATTGGCATCGATCGATCCTCGCGCCCCCTCGCAGGGGCGGGCCGGCCGCCGCGGCCACCCCGACCGGACCGCTCCGGGCGGTCCGGGCGTTCGGCGCGCTCCGGGCGGTCGGGGCGTTCGATGCGCTCCGGGCGTTCGGCGCGCTCTTCGCGGTCGGGGCGCGCACGCCGCTCAGCGCGATCGTGGCGCTCGTCCCGCGAGGGGCGCTCGGACCGAACCGGACGTTCCGGGCGGTGCGACTCGCCGCGGTCGTGTCGACCCCGGCCTCGCCCTCCGGCCTCATCGTAGTCACGGTGAGGCTCACGCTCGGGAACGGGCCCGTCGGCGCGGTCGTGGCGAGGGGCCCGGCGGGGCCGATCGCCCTCTCGCCCGAACCGCTCCGGCGCACGTTGCGAACGCGGCGCATCGAACTCCTCGTCATCCGACCAGACCTCGATGTCATCCCGGCGG
>JAGQRA010000010.1 GCA_020425885.1 Planctomycetota bacterium
GGGCGGCGGCGGCCGGCTTGGCCGCGGCGGCGGCGGCCGCCGCGGTCGGCGCCTCTTCGGCGACGTCACGTTGGGAGGCGACATCGATGACGCTGCCGCACTTCTGGCACTTGGCCTTCGGGCTCGAGAAGGACTCCGGCAGCTTGTACTTGGCGCCGCAGTTGTCACAGGTGATCTGGATCGTGCTCATGAGGGGGCGTGGGTGTCGGGAGAGGAGGTGTGGCGGGGCGGCGGGTGCTGCGGTTCTGGTTACTTCTTTTCCTTGGCCGGGGCTTCCTCGCCGGGCAGCGGGTCCTCGAGGTTGTCGCGCATGTCGAGGAAGTCGCTGAGGTCACCGCTCGAGTAGCGCCACCAGAAGCCGAACCACTGGCGGATGCACGATTCGCGCTGGGTCTTGTCCTTGGTGGCGTCACCGGTGTCCTTGATCTGGAAGTTGGTGGCGAAGCCGGTCCACTCGCGCAGGGCGCGGTCGAGCTGGCTGACCTTCATCTTGTTGCCGGCGACGTCGCCGTAGAGCTCGAACATCGCGTTGAGCGCGCGCGGCACGGCGGCCTTGCGCTCGTCCATCGTGGCGATCTTGAGCGTGAAGCGGGCCAGCGGCGGACCGCCTTCCTCGGCGCTCTGCAGCACGCCGGCGATGACCTCGTCGACCTTCTGGCGCAGCACGGCGTCGGCGCCTTCCCAGTGCGGCACCGGGCCCGGCTCGGATTCCATGACCTTGCGGGTGCCGGCGCTGTCGCTGATCTCGACCATCTGGGCGCGTTCGATGTGCTCGTTGGGCTTGAACGTGCCCTTGCGGTTGGGGTCGGGAGTCAGCCGCCTGATCTGGCGGGTGATCTCCCAGCTCTCGACCTTGACCTGCTCACCGTCCATGTGGAACGCGACGCGGACCTCGGCGCGGTCGTTCTCGTAGTCCTTGTTGCCGGCCGCCGGCACGAGGTAGAGGTCGCCATGACCGCTGCTGCCGGTCATGTCGGCGTCGGTCGTCAGCGAACCCGAGGTGCACTCGAGGTCGCGCAGGTATTGGGTCGAGGCGTGCGTCTGCAGCGCCGCGATGACCGAGGCGGCGTCGGAACCGCCGGCCTCGACGGCCGTGGCGATGGCGGCGAGGTCGCTGTGGGTGCCGATGACGAGGTCGTTGCGGGTGTGGATCGCGTTCGCCCAGGTGACGAGCTGTGCCGTGCGCGGGTGGTTGCCGCGGGTCACGACCTTGGTCGGGGCGGTGGGCGTGTTGGTCTTCTTGACCGGCTCGTCGTTGCCGCCTGACATCATCATGAACGTGATCAGGATGAACAGGGCGCCGATGCCGAAGCCGACGTAGACCTTGGTGTAGTCCTGGGTCTTGACGCGTTTGCCGGCGGTGGTCTTCGGGAAGAAGACGCGGTGGCACTCCTGGCACTCGAGCTTCTCGTCGAGGGCGTCCCTCGAGACCCGGTAGCGCGTGCCGCATTGCGGGCACGGCGCGTCGACGCGGCCGGCGGTCGCACCGGCGGAGCGCGTGGAGCGCGATGAACTCGAGGAGCGGGAAGATCGGGACGCTGCGGAAGAACGACGCGCCAAGGGGAACCTGCCTTCAGGGAGTTGGGGGCGCACAGGGCCCGGTAGAGGGGGCAGACAACGTACGGCGATGGGGGCCGAGGTGCAACGGAGGTGCCTACTTGCGGGTCGCCGGGCCAACCTGGAAGTCGGCCACGACCGGCGGGTGGTCGGACCATTGCAGCGTCTCGGCGGTGCAGAGCCAGCGGGCCGCGCTGGCCCGGGCGGCAAGATCCGGGCTGGCGAGCACGAAGTCGATGCGCGGCAGCGGCAACGCGGTGGGCGGCTTGCCGGCCGTGAGGAAGACATCGACGGCGCCGGCCTCGAGCAGCGGCGTCATCGCGATCTCGGCCGGGCGGTCGGCGGTGACCAGGTACTTCCACTTCTCGTAGCGCTCGCGGGCGGCGGGCGAGAAGCGCGCAGCGTCGGCCGGCGAGATCGAGTTGAAGTCGCCGAGCACGATCGCCTGGCGACCGGCGTCGAGGGCCTCGCGGTAGAGCGCCAGCGCCTGCCTGCACTCGGCGAGCTTGTAGTCGACCCCGGGGTGGGGTTTGAGGTGGACGACGATGAAGTCGGTGCCGTGCGTGGTGGCGCGCAGCATGCCGTGGTGCAGGTCGTCGCGCAGGCGGGTGATGTTGGTGAGCGGCGCGGAGCTGGTGATGGCGACCGGGTAGCCGTCGGGTTTGAGCAGCGCGACGTGCTCGTGACCCCAGGTCGCGGCGAGCTTGCGCAGCCGGTCCTCGTTGAAGCCGTTCATCTCCTGCAGCGCGACGACGTCGGGTTGCTGCGCGGCGAGGAAGGCGGCGACCTTGGTCTCGCGCTGGCAGCCGGGCAGGAAGCGGCCGACCTCGCTGTCGTGGAAGCCGACGAGCACGTTGTAGGTGACGACGCGCAGGGTGTCTCCGGGCTTGGGCTGCTCGGCGTGCAGTTCGCACCAGAACGGCACGCGGCAGACGTTGGCGACTTCGGCGGCGCAGACGCCGGCGTAGCCCGTCGCCGTCGACGCCAACTCGAACGTCAGCCTCGGTTCGGCGTCGCCCTCGTGAAAGGTCGTTAGCGGATAGCGGCAGTCCACGCGGATGCCGTCCGGCGTGCCGGTGACGCGTGCCGTGTGCCGCGGGCCGTCGCCGATGCGCGGGCGCGTGGTGACCTCCCCGTCGCGCCGGATCTCGAAGTCGACCGCGAGCGGCCCGTCGGGATGCGACAGGACGCCGCGCCACTGGCCACCGACCGTCAGCCGATCGGCCTGTTGCGCCGACTGCATGGCCGGCCCGGCCGTCGGAGGCGGACCCGGCAGGACGTCGAGGATCGCATCGAGCGCGCGATTGGTCGCGCCGCGGTTGCCGCCGTTGGTCAGCACGGCGATGGCGATGCCGAGCTCGGGGAACACCAGCAGCTGCGTGCTCACACCCGGCATGCCGCCGCTGTGCCGCAGGACCGCCGCGCCGCGCACAGTGCCGACCGACCAGCCGATGCCGAAGCTGCTGCCGGCGTCGCGACCGCGTTGCTCGCGCATCGCCAGCACCGACTCCGCGTCGAGCACGCGCACGCCTTCGACGGTGCCGCGCTCGAGCTGCAGCCGCGCGAACCGCATCAGGTCGTTGGCCGAGCTGCGCACCGCCGAGGCGCCGTCGTGGTCGAAGCCGTAGTCGGGAATCGCGACCCAGCCGTCACCTTCCTTGCGATAGCCGACGGCGGCGTGTTCTTCCGCACCTGGGCGCACGCCGACGTCGGTGTGCGTCAAGCCGAGCGGGTCGCAGAGCTCGTCGACGAGCCAGCCGCGGTAACCGCCCGGGTTCTTGCCGATGCGGGCGATGACGTGATCGAGGATGCCGAAGGCGAAGTTGCTGTAGGTGGTTTTCGTGCCTGGCACCGATGCAACGAACCCGAACTGGCGGATCGACTCGGCGCGCGGCGGTGGGGTCTCGCCGGTGTAGAAGAAGTTCCAGTGCGTCGGCAGCCCGCCGGTGTGGTTGGCGAGGCGTCGCACCGTGACCTGATCGGCGGTGCCGCGGTAGGCGCGCAGCGGCACGTCGAGGTAGCGGTTGATCGGGGCGTCGAGGTCGACGAGGCCGCGCTCGACGAGCTGCATGATGGCGGTGGCGGTGAAGGTCTTGCTGATCGACGCCAGCCGGTAGATCGAGTCGGCCGACGCCGGGCGCCGCGTCTCGAGGTCGATCATGCCGAAGCCCTCGGCCCAGACCACCTCGCCGGCCTCGAGCACGGCGACCGCGATCGACGGCGCGTGGCCGCCTTCGATCTCGGCCAGGATCTTCGCCCGCGCGCCGGCGAAACGCTCCGGAGCGGCGACGTTCTGGGCCAGGACGGCGGCGCCGGCGAGCACCGCGGCGAACGGGACGGCGAGGTGCGCGCGCATGGCGAGGAGTATGCGTCGCGCCCGCGATGGCGTAAACCAGCGCTCATGCGCTTCTGCATGCGAACCGACATGGAGCCGGCCGGCGACCAGCCGCCGGCGATCGAGCAGCTCGGCGACTGGCTGGCGAACGGCGCCGATGCCTGCACGCTGCTCGGCGTCACCGGCTCGGGCAAGACCTTCACCGTCGGCAAGATCGTCGAAGAGCTGCAGCGGCCGACGCTGGTGCTGGCCCCCAACAAGACGCTGGCGGCGCAGCTCTACGCCGAGTTCAAGGCGTTCTTCCCCGACAACGCGATCGAGTATTTCGTCAGCTACTACGACTACTTCCAGCCCGAGGCCTACGTCCCGACGACCGATACCTACATCGAGAAGGACGCGCTGATCAACGACGCCATCGAACGCATGCGCAACTCGGCGACGCGGTCCTTGATGGAGCGGCGCGACGTGCTGATCGTGGCCTCGATCTCGTGCATCTACGGCCTCGGCTCGCCGGAGACCTATCGCGAGCTGTCGGTCCACGTCGAGAAGGGGCAGCGCATCGACCGCGACCTGCTGCTGCGTCAGCTGACGGCGATCCAGTTCGTGCGCGACAACTACGACTTCCAGGCCGGCCGCTTCCGCGTCCGCGGCGACGTCGTCGAGATCTACCCGTCCTACGAGGAGGCGAAGGCGATCCGTATCGAGTTCTTCGACGACGAGGTCGAGTCGATCGATGCCATCGATCCGCTGCGCGGCGAGGTGCTGGACCGGCTCGACGAGATCTCGATCTATCCGACCACCCACTACGTGGCGACGGTCGATGCGATGGCCAGGGCGTGCGACTCGATCGAGACGGAGCTCGCCGAGCGACTGCGGTTCCTCGAGGCGAACAACAAGCTGCTCGAGGCGCAGCGGTCGTGTAGGGAAAAGAGTGTA
>JAGQRA010000723.1 GCA_020425885.1 Planctomycetota bacterium
CGATCTCTCGCGACGACTGGAGCCTGCTACGCGGCGCTTCGGCGCTTACCGCGACGGGACTCGCACCCGCAAGTTCGACACAGCTTGACCCCGCTTCGAGCGGGGCCTGGTAATCAGGACACACCATTGGCGCGGAGAGTCTAGTGCCCGGCGTGCGAAGTTGTCTGCTTATGTCGGCGAGTCATGGGCGTTGCTCGCGCGAGGAGGTCGGCAATTGTCCCATCGTCGTGACCGTGCGGCGCAGAGCATCGCGGCCAGCAACCGACGGTGTCCAGGCGCCGTGCCGTGATCAGCGCCCGGTCCCGGCGGCGCCCGTTCGAACGTTGTTGCGCAGATGTTCCAGTGAGGCCCGTTCCTGCGCGTCGATTGCCGGCGCATCGATCAACCTCTGCAACGTCGCCAGCAGGCCGTCGACCCGACCGGTGCGCAGGCCGAAGTCGCGCACCATGCGCTGAACCGGGTCACTCCTGCCCCGATCGCGTTCGAGCGCGGCCAGCAGCAGAGCCTCGGCGCGATCGACGTCGCGCAGGTCTTCGTCCGCGGCGGTGATCAGCAGCCAGACGAGACACAGCACTGCATTCTGGTTGTGGGGCTCGATCGCGAGCGCCTTCTCGTACCACTCCCTGGCCTCCCGAACGCGCAGCAGCCGGTCGAGCGCGTAGGCGAGGTTGAAGCAGGCCCGCGCCTCACCGGGGCTCTCGGCGACCAGCCGCCGGAAGACGGGGACGGCCTCCTCGGTGCGGCCGAGCTTGTCGAGCAGCGAGGCCTGCAGGTGCAGCGCATCGCGCAACGACCGTTTCGCCGTCGGCGACAACAGGTCGATCGCGAGCCCGACCTCGCGCAGTCCGGTCTCGGCGTCGAACGCAAGGCAGGCGCGCGCGACCCGGTAGCGCAAGGCGAACGACCGCGGCCGCAGTTCGGCCGCGCGCCGGAAGCAACTGGCCGCGGCCCGCGGGTCCTGGCGAGCGACATGGACGGCCCCGAGCGCCGCGAACAGTGATGGTGAATCGGGCAGCAGCTCCGCCGCGGTCGTCAGCTCGCGCTCGGCCTCGACCAATCGACCCGACTCGCGTTCGGCCTCGGCCAGCAGAACGCGCGACAACGGACACGACGGCTCGGCGGCGCTGGCCAGACGGAAGGCGTCCGCCGCGGCGGCCCAGTTCCGCTGCGTGCGCGCTGCGACACCGGCGTGCAACGCCTCGGCCCTGGGACTCGATGCATGGCCGGCGGTCACGATGCCCTGAAGATCGAGCAACGCGATGGCGCCGGCATGATCGGGAACCAGTTCCAGCGTCGCCTCGCTCGCGTGCCTGGCGACCTGCTCGTCCGCTTCGACCCAGGCCAGCACGGCATCTTCGAATCGGCTGCTTGCCTGCTCGGCCCGCGAGCGGGCGAACGACTGCTGCAGGGACACGCCGAGCGCCACGCCGGCGATGACGACGCCGAGCCCCGAGGCAATGGCCCGCCGCGGGTGATGTCGCGCCGCGTCGATGCCGCGAACCACGGCCCCGGGCGGCCTGGCGCGTACCGGCTGCCCGGCCAGCAAGCGATCGAGGTCATCACGCATCGCGGCGGCGGTCGGATAGCGCCATCGTGGCCGCTGCGCCGTGGCCATCCGCAGGAGACGGACGAGACCGCGCGGCAGGTCCGGGATCGAACCAAGGGCCGGGGCCCGACCGCTCTCGACCTCGGCGAGCACCGCGACTCGGTCGGAACCCTCGCGAACCGGTCGGCCAGTGAGCAATTCGGCGAGGACCAGGCCGAGCGCGTGGACGTCGGTGCGCGCATCGGCCACTCCACCGGCGGCCTGTTCGGGCGCGAAGTAGCGCGGCGTGCCGAGCAGGTCGCCGGTGCCGGTCAACGTCACGTCTTCGGTGTCGTGGACCAACCCGAAGTCGACGATGACGGGGCGGTCGTCGGCCGCGAGCAGCACGTTCTGCGGTTTGAGGTCGCGGTGCAGCAGGCCGGCGGCGTGGATCGCAACGAGCGCATCGGCGAGCTGCCGACAGAGTTCGACGGCACGGCGCCACGGCAGTCGACCGAGGCTCGCGAACGACGGCCCGGACACGAGATCCATGACCAGGAACGGCACATCGCCGGCGACGCCGGCATCGTGTACGGCGACGACCCCGGCATGCCGGATCCGCATCAACGCCCGCACCTCGCGATCGAACCTGGCCTGCGCGTTCGGCGACAGCAACGCCGCGATACCGAGACGCTTCAGCGCGAATCGCTCGCGCTCCTTCTCGACCTCGTAGACGACCCCCATGCCACCGCGACCGATCTCCCGGATGACCGTGTAGGCGCCGATGCGTTCGGGCAGGCCACCGTCGCCCTCGTCGAAGACGGCCTCGACTTCCAGCGCAGCCCGCAGCGCCGCCAGCAATCGCGCACCGTGCCCGGGATGATCTGCCGCGAATGCCTCGGGCGAGAGTCCGGGTTCCTCCGCCCGCAGCTCGAGGAAGGCCTCGACGAGCGGCACCAGCGCGTCGTCGCCGTCCACCTGCGCCTCGCCCGTCATTGCAGTGCCCCGAGCGCTACGCCCAGCCGTGCGATCGCGCGCTGGTAGATCTTCGACGTCGCCTCCGCCGACTTGCCGATCGCGACCGCCGCCTCCCGATTGGACAGCCCCTGCACGCCGCGCAGCAGCACGACCTCTCGCATCGGTTCCGGCAACCTGTCGACCGCCTGCTCGAGCGCGGCATAGCGATCGTGATCGAGGTAGCACCCGGGTCCCGACGCCGGCAGTCGCTCGAGCAGGCTGTGCGACAACGGCACGTCGCCGGCGCGTCGTTGCGCCAAGAAGAAGTTGCCCTTCTTGCGGACCTTGTTCAGCACGCACTGGTGCAGATAGCGGCCGAGGGCCTTCTCGTCGCTGGCCTCGAAACGCTGCAGCGATCCCAGCGCCTCGCGGACGACGCTGTGCAGCACGTCCTCGCTCTGCAGGCGTTGGCGCAAGGCCGAACCGAGCTGGCAGCGGATCGAGAACAGCAACCGATCGCGATAGCGCAGGTACAGCTCGTCCCACGCCTGCTGATCACCGCTCTGGATCCGCCGCAGCAGCTCGATCGAGTTCGCGGCTGGCATCGATGACATGTCCGGCGCGATGCTACCGCACCGTCGCGACGAGGGCGTGGCGCAGCCGGCGAAGCGCGCCGGACGTGGACGCCGGTCATCGCCCGCCGTCATCGCACCCGAAGCCGGGGCGGCATGGGCACGCAGACCCGCTTCGAACCACCGCTCGCCGTCGCGGAGCACGCCGGCGACCTCCGCGAAGCGGCACCAGTACGCCACGGCGACCAGCCGACCGCGGGCACGTGGCAAAGTTGTTTCCGGGCCGGCCGGGACCGCAGCATCTCTGTCCTACGCTCCGCCATCGGGTACCCTTGCCGACCGAGGCCAAGAGGTCGTTGGCCTGGCTTTCGGCCCCGAGGTGAATGGATGAGACTCACTAGGTCGCTGCTGGCTCTCACGGTGTTTGTGCTCCCGGCGGCCACGTGCAGCCCCGTCCTCACGTTGTTCGACGTACCGGCCACCGTTCAGGCCGGCCACGAATTCGCCGTATCGGTCTGGGGGACGGACACGGTGTCGACATCGGGCGGCACGGTCGGCTGTGTCCTGCAGCTGCCGCTCGGGCTCTCGATCACGAGCCACGTCGTGGTGCAGACGGGCTCGTCGATCGTCGTGCGCGACGACCCGACCCTGCTCTCGCAGTTCACCGTCGAGCCGGGCCACTACCTCGCTTCGTTCCACGGCTACAACCAGAATCTCGGCGCAGGCATCGCGGTCCGCATGCTGGCGCCGGCATCGCTGCCGCCCGGAAGTCGGCTCAAGGTCGCGATCGTCACGCAGGTCGGCGGCGCGTGGTCGACCCCGCAGACGAACTTCGCGCTCATCGGCGGCAACCAGAGCCGGCCGATCGCTCTCGTCTCCGATCCCCCGACGATGGTCGAAGCGCAGGGCCTGCCCGTTCTCGACCATGTGGTCGCGGGCGACGTCGACGGCGATGGTATCGACGAGCTCCTCGGCCTCGACAACGGCGGCACGAACTTCTGGACGTGCTGTTGGAACGGCGCCTCCTGGACGGCGACGATGTTCCCGCTGCCGACGACGATCCTGAACTGGAGCTGCGTGCCGGGCGACTTCGACGGCGACGGCAACCTGGACGTCGCGCTCTGTGGCGAGGTCCTGTTCGGCGACGGACTCGGCGGATGGACGCTCGGCCCGACGCTGCCGACAGGCAGCGGTGTGACGCACGTCGCGGTCGGCGACATCGACGCCGATGGCCTGCCCGACATCGCGGTCACGTCGGCGAACGGTAGCGCGCTCGTGCATCGCAGCAACGGCGACCGCACGTTCTCGTCGTGGAGCTCGGGGCTGCCGACACCGGTGCCGAGTTCGAGCTTCGCGGACCAACCACTGCTCGCCGATGTGACGGGCGACGGCTTCGCCGATCTGATCGTGCAGCACGTCTTCTTCGGCGGACAGGGACTCGAGGTCTGGGCCAGCGACGGTCTCGGCGGCTGGACGATGGCAGGCCTGCTGCAGCCGCGCTATCGCGGCCAGTTCGCCGTCGGCAGCCTGTCCCCCGGCGCGTCACCGAGCGTGATCGCGGTCGACGCCAACAGCAGTCAGCCAGGGATCCGCATGTTCTCGCACCAGGGCAGCGGCACCTGGACCAGCACGCTCTACCCGCTCGGCTCCTATGCGGATGGCATTCTGCTCGTGGACTTCGACGGCGACGGCACGAGCGATCTCCTGCTGCACGAGAGCGGTCCGAACGCCACCCAGCTCGGGCCAGGCCTGCGGCTGTTCTACACGTCCCCCGGCCCGATGTTCGTCGCGGACACCTACTCGGGCCTGACGGGGTTCGGCCTCGGACTCCAGCTGACGAGCGGCGACTTCGATGGCGACGGCTGGCCCGACGTCGCGGGGGCCGACAACGTGCACTCTGGCGCGTTCGCGTGGCTGAGCACGCGGCTCGGCGCCCACGCGTTCGGCCGCGGCTGCGGTGCAGGCCCGATCGCGCCGACGATCGCTGCGATCGGTGCGCCGCAGCTCGGCAACCCCGCGTCCGCCGTGCAGCTCGCGGCCCTGCAGCCGAACACCTGGAGCCTCTTGTGGCTCGGCTTCGACAACCACCTCGCGACCGGCAGCATCCCGTTACCTCTCGCGCTCGGAGCCTGGGGTGCGCCCGATTGCGCGCTGCTCGCCGATCCGCTCCTGCCGCGCGTACTGTTCGTCGGCGCATCCGGCACGGCGACCTGGCCGGTGCCGCTGCCTGGCAACCCCACGTTTCATCGTCTCTCGGTGTTCGCCCAGGGCGCGACGCTGGCGCCAGGTGCGAACCCGCTCGGCATGCTGTTCTCGGGCGGGCTCGCGATCAGGCTGGATTGAGCCCGCCGTGCGCATCGGCGCGGCCCGTCACCACCAAGCCGGATTCGTCGGATCGCGGGCGACGCCATCGCGATCTTCCAGTTCAACGACGCGCCGCCCGCTCCCACCGGCGAGCGCTTCGAAGACAGCGACCGCGTGTTCCCCGGTGACGGCGTCCTGCCGCTCGAGCAATGCCTGCGCGACCTCCGCGACATCGGCTTCGGGCGCTGGCTTAGACCACGAGGACCGCCGGCTTCCGGCGTGCGGGACCTCGTGCAACGGCCGGAGTCGCGCCGTCATGGTTGGGCGGTCGTGCCGGGTACCGTACGCCGCGCCTCGCGGTTGGCGAAGCGAACGCCAGCGCGATCACCGCCAGCCATCGGGCGGAGCGACGAGGTTGTAGACGGCCTCGTAGAAGCTGCGCGCACCCTGGAAGTCCGGCCGCGTGCCGGCGAAGAACGGCGGCGGCGCGGAGTCCGGCCCGCCGATGCCGAAGAACGGCCGCATGTACCAACACACCTGGCCGCCGACGAGCAGCGAGACCAGCATCCAGCCGCCGACGAGGAGCAGACGCCGGCGGCCGACGATGCCGCGTTCCGCGCCGAGTCGGCGTGCCTGTGCGTGGACCGCGAGGCAACCGCAGAGGGCGATCGCGAACACGTTGCAGCCCTGGAACATCGGGTAGTCACCGAGGTCGCGCCCGACCGGACGCTGCATCGTCTGCCCGAGGTAGAGCACGACCGGCGTCAGGCTCGCGAGCAGGAGCGACACGTCGCGGAAGATCGCGAGCACGAGGCGCTGCACGGTGACGAAGCGCAGCTCGGTGCCGAGGAACCTGGCGAGCACGAAGTACGACAGCGCGCAGATCAGGGCCGTCGTCAGGATCAGCAGCGGGAACTTCACGACGTTGCGCCAGGAGTAGAGCCAGCTGTTGGCGACCCCGATGCTGAAGCCGTAGACCGCCGAGCAGGCGACGAGCGTCGCGAGCGAACGGGTCATCCGAACATCCCGAGGGTCGTCGCCATGCGATAGGTGATGAACAGCAGCAGCACCTGCCAGCCGAGCCAGAGCGGCCAGCGGGTGCGCAGCGCTCGCAGGGCGGCGTCGACGAACAGGCAACGATTGCAGTGCGACAACGCGAGCAGCATCGAGCACACCAGCAGCGCGACGCGGATCGAGGTACCCGTCACGGCCGCGTCCGCGGGCATGGTCGCGTCGAGGAACCAGTAGATCGGGAAGAACCCGAGCGTGAACAACGCCGCGGCCGACGGGATCACCAGCGACAGCGCGAGGTTCTGGGCCAGCGACAGGCGTACGCCGAGGTACGAGCCGAAGACCTGCAGCGAGGGGAAGCAGATGAGCACCGAGCCGAGGAACAGGATCGCGACGTGCCCGAGGCGGGCGCCGCCATCGACCAGGGAGAACGGCACCGCGAACGCGGTGCTGCAGATCGCCAGCACGGCGAGCAGGGCGGTCGACGCGGTGCCGGCGCGAACCGTCGCCACGAGGCGATGGCGTTCGGCGAGCACGATGTCAGCACGCGCATCGGCCGCGTCAGGGACGCCAGCAGTTCGGCGGCGGTGAAGGGCTTCGCCTCGAGGGGAGGAGGCATGACCGCGGCGGCAACGCCACCGCCCGCTTCTTCAGGGTCTCGGGGGTTCATCGGTTCTGGGCCTCCTTGGCTTTGGATTGCAAAGTAACATGATGGCTTTGGATTGCAAAGTTCCGATCTGGATCCGGCACCCGCCCGCTGCCCGGCCCCACTCACGGCTCGCTCATGACGCCACGGTCGGCGAAGCGAATGCCAGGACGTGACCGTCCGGGTCGAGCGCGTAGGCCACGTCGTGACCCCAATCGCGCGGCTGCAACGGACTCAGCTCGCGCGCGCCGGCGGCGATGGCGCGAGCATGCAGCTGGGCGGCAGCTTCACGCAGCAGATACAGCTCGGCGCGCGGCACTCCATCCGCCCCGCCCGGATCCGGAATCGCCTCACCGAGCAGCCGACGGATGCCGGCCGCGGGCATCAGCCCGAGCACGGCGCCACCGACCAGGTCGAACTCGGTCATGCCGGGCACGTGCAATCGCGGCGACGCATCGAGCACGGCGGCATAGAACGCGCGGCTCCGTTCCTGATCGGCGACGTAGAGAATGAAGTGGGCGGCGGTAAGCACCCGGTGAGGTTAGGCCGGGCCGACGGCAGGTGTGAAGGACTTCGACCCGCCCGCGGTTCCGGCCTACGGCGCCCGCAGACCGTACCGCTGCATGAGCCGCGCCAGCGCGTCCCGGCGCTTCTCGATCAGCTGCAGCGCCAGCAGCTCCTTGCCGAGGTCGACGTTGGAGCGCTCGAGGAACCCCTGCTTCAGCTGGCCGAGGCCGTAGAGACCGGGTTTGCCGGTGAACGGTGCGCCGGAGTCCTCGGTCGGCCGCCAGACATGGCCCTCGGCACGGAGTCCGGCGGGGTTGATGAAGCGGTGCAACACGATCTGGCCGAAGACCGTTGCCGTGTCGGGGGAACCGGCGGTGCGACCGCTGAACATGCCGGCGGGGTCGACCGTGATCTCGAGGGTGTCGCACGGGATGGTGATCTCGGGCAGCAGCACACAGCCGCGGTGGGTCACCACCTTGCCATCGGCGTTGATCCGGAACTGACCGTCGCGGGAATAGCCCGTCGATCCGTCGGCGAGCAGGATCGCGAACAGACCGTCGCCGTCGATCGCGACGTCGAGCATGCGCTCGGTCAGCTCGAGCACGCCGCCGGTCCAGACCGGGATCACGCCGATCACCTGCGGCGACGTGCAGCCGTCGCCATCCCGGCCCGCGATCTGCGCCGATGAGCGCTGCACGGTGCGGCGCCGGTAGCCGCAGGTGTCGACGTTGGCGATGTTCTCGCAGCGCACGCGCTGCTCGACCGCGAGCGCCGAGTCGGCCGCGCACAGCAGCTCGGCGGCTATGTCCTCGAGGACGCGTGGCGTGGATTCGAGCGCAGCTTCGGCCAGCGAGAATGATGCCTCGCGATAGCCGGCAGGACCGGCCGGCGCCTGGCAGGCGGTGGCAAACACGAGGCTCAACGGGATCCAACGCGAGACCATGGCCGACTCCTTTCTGTCGTCGATGGCGACAACCGCGACCGACGCGTGTAGATCTTCGACACCGACCGGATCCCGCCTTGAGACCGAACCATCGCCACGCCG
>JAGQRA010000724.1 GCA_020425885.1 Planctomycetota bacterium
CAGCCTCGCCACGCAGCCCGACTTCACCGCGATGCGGCAGGCGACGGCCGGCGCGTTCGGCGTCCTGCATCTGCGCCTGTTCCGCGCTTCGGAACTCGGCTGGCGCGCCGTCGAGACGATGGCCTTCCCGCAGCTCGACGCCCACCAGGACGAGATCGGCTTCGGCAGCGAGGCATTGCCCGAGGGCGAGGATCTCGCCAAGGCCCTCGGCACCAGCACGGTCGCGGCCTTCGTCGACGAGAACGGCTTCACGCTGAAGAACCACGGCACGCTGGGACTCGGCTCCTACCTCGCCGGAGTCGCGACCGTGCTCGAAGACGTGCTGCGCCGAGCGTCGGTCGTGAGCAAGATCTATTAGCGGGGTGGAGAACCGGTCCCGGCCGCGCTATGCGGGTGGGTCAGATGAGCAATGACAATCGATTGGAGACCCTGCGCAAGAAGCTCAGGCTGAAGTTGCGCGACGCGGGCGGCGATGTCGCGGTCGCGTCGCCCGAGCTGACGCTGCTGCTCGACGAGGTCGGACGTCTGCAGCAGAGCAACGATCGGCTGCGGCGCCAGAATCGGCGCATGCGGCTCCGTTGTCAGAAGCTCGGTGTCGATGTGACCGACATCGCGGCCGATGCTTCCGGGCCCGACGATGGTCAGGCATGAGCCGCGTCCTGCTCGTGCATTGGCACGAAGCCGAGTGCGCCGAGCGCGCCGGGCGCCTGCGCGGCTACGGCCACACGGTCGCCGTGCACTGGGATCACGGCGGCGGCGGTGAGCTGACGCGCATGCTGACCGGGCGACCGCCGGCGGCCGTCGTCATCGATCTCGGTCGGCTGCCGTCGCACGGTCGCGCGGTCGCGACCTACATGCGCGAGCGCAAGGCCGTGCGCGCGGTGCCGATCGTGTTCGTGCCGGGCGATGCCGAGAAGACACGACGTGTGCGCGAGGCGTTTCCGGATGCGACCTTCGCCACCTGGGGTCGGATGCGGACGGCGCTGCAGAAGGCGATTGACATCCCGCCCGCGAACCCGGTGGTGCCGAAGGCCGCGGACTACTCGGGTACGCCGTTGCCGCAGAAGCTCGGCATCAAGGCCGGCGCGCGGGTCGCGCTCGTGCGCGCGCCCAAGGGCTTTGCCGCCGTGCTCGGCGATCTGCCCGATGGCTGCAAGGCCACCGCGCGACTGACCGGCGACTGTCAGGTGATCCTGCTGTTCTGCCGCGCGCTCGAGCAGCTGCGCGGTGACTGGCCGCGCGCGGTCGATTGCCTGGCCGAGCGGGGCGGGCTGTGGATCGCATGGCCGAAGCAGGCCTCGGGCATGTTGACCGACCTCGACAGCAACATCGTGCGCGCGTTCGGACTCGATCAGGGACTGGTCGACAACAAGGTCTGCGCCATCGATGCGACCTGGTCCGGCCTGCGATTCGCGCGGCGACGACCCCGCTGAACGGGCTAGCCGTTTGCGGTCGGCGCGAGGTGTCCGTATCCTGCTCCGATCCAGTTCCGGAGATCGCCGTGGAATCGCGCACAACAATCATCGCCTGGCTCGTTCTCGCCCTCGCCCTCGCTGTCGCCCTGCCGGCGCAGGACGGCTTCCGTCGCTTCAGCCCGGACAAGCTCGAGCGCAAGACGGAGAAGGGCGAGGACGGCATGATCAAGTGGGCCAAGCACGATGCCGGCAAGTGCCCGACCTGCGCCGGCACCGGCAAGGCGCCCTGCAAGGTCTGCGAGCGCTTTCAGGACGACGCCAGCAACTGTCCCGACTGCAAGCGCGCCAAGGACCGCCTGGTCGTCTGCCGCACCTGCATCGGCACCGGCGGCTTCCCCGATCCGCTCGAGAAGGTGCAGTGTCCGACCTGCATGGCGGCGGGCTTCCTGCTCTGCACCGTCTGCGGTGGCGGTGGCCAGCTCAAGGTCGACAAGGCCAAGCGTTGGAGCGCCTGTCCTGCCTGCCGTGGCGACGGCGGCTTCAAGTGCGCCACGTGCAACGGCGAGCGGCACGTCGCCAGCGGCGAATCGCTGAAGCCGTCGTTGGCCGAAGCCGACTCGAAGAAGCTGACCAAGGCGATCGAGACGACCAACAAGCTGTTGACCGATCTCGCCGCGTTCAAGCCCAAGGGCGGCCCGAAGGTGCGCAAGGAAGTGAAGGAGCTGGCCAAGCTGCTCAAGGACGGCAAGTCGGTGCACCCGAGCTTCAAGGCGGCCGAGAAGGTGCTTGGCGACTACATGGGCAAGGCCTACGCCGGCTCGAGCTTCATCGGTCACGAGGAACAGGAGTTGTCCGCCTTGACCTGGGTCAGGACGGGGGTCGAGTACTACCTGCAGCACCAGAAGCGGATCTACGAACTGGCCCTGCAGCGCGCCGAGGCCAACGAGAAGCTCGAGGCCGAACAGAAGGGCAAGTGACCCTGCGCCGGCGGCGGCATTCGCGGTAGGCTGCCGCGAATGGTGTGTCCTGATTACCAGGCCCCGCTCGGAGCGGGGTCAAGCTGTGTCGAACTTGCGGGTGCGAGTCCCGTCGCGGTAAGCGCCGAAGCGCCGCGTAGCAGGCTCCAGTCGTCGCGAGAGATC
>JAGQRA010000725.1 GCA_020425885.1 Planctomycetota bacterium
GGCGTGCAGCACGCCCACATGAAGGGCATCCTGCATCGCGACCTCAAGCCCGGCAACATCCTGGTGCGCGAGGTCGACGGCCGGCCGCAGGTCAAGATCATCGACTTCGGCCTCGCCCAGCCGGTCGATCCGCTGCAGATCCGTGCGACGTTGCACGAGGCCCTGCACACGATCGTCGGCACGCTCGCCTACATGAGCCCGGAGCAGGCCGACCGGGTCGAGGGCGACCTCGACACCCGCACCGACGTCTTCTCGCTCGGCGTCGTGCTCTACGAGCTGCTGACCGGCAAGGTGCCGATCGAGGCCGATCAGATCAAACGCGCCGGCATGCTCGACGTCGGCGGGCTGCTGCGCGAGTACGTGCCGCAGAAGCCGAGCACGCGGCTGTCGCAGCTCGGACCGGAGTTGGCGACGGCCGCCGCCGAGCGCTCGTTGTCGCCGGGACACCTGTGCGCGCGGATTCGCGGCGAGCTCGATTGGGTCACGATGAAGGCGATCGCCAACGATCGCGGTCGGCGCTACGCCTCGGTGCAGGACCTGCGCCGCGACATCGAACGGTTCCTGCAGAACCGACCGGTCCATGCCGGGCCGCCGAGCGCGTGGTACTCGGCGCGCAAGTGGGCGCAGCGTCACCTCGCCGGGCTGCTGGTGGCGGCGGTCCTGGTGCTGGGCGGGGCGGCTTTCCTGGCCACCGCCGGTTCGCTCGCGGCCAAGGCGAAGGAGGCCGAGCTGCGGCGCGAGCTCGTGGCCAAGGCATGGCTGATCGGCGACTACCTGGAACGCGCCGACGACGAGCTGTGGCCGGCCGATGCCGAGCACGCGCCGGCGATGCGGGCCTGGCTGCGCGAGACCGAGCACTACCCGGACCTGGATGTCGAGCTCCACGCCTTCGCCGCCGAGCTGCGTTCGCAGCTCGATTCACTCGGGGCCGGCGTCGAGCGCGACGTCGTGCAGTCACAGCTGCGTCAGGTCGAGGCGGGGCGCGACTACTTCGCGAAGCTCGGGCCCGCACGCGAACGCATCGCGGCCCGACTCGAACGTGCGCTGACCTTGCGTCAGCGGACGGTCGCAGCGTACGAGGCGGCGTGGCAGCGGGCGCGCGACGAGCTGAAGGAAGACGACCGCTTCGTCGACTTCGCGCTGCCGGACATCCCGGGGCTGGTCCCCCTGGGGCTCAATCCGACCAGCGGGCTGCAGGAGTTCTACCTGCTCGACAACGGCAGAGGTGCGATACCGAGCAAGCAGGACCATGACTACGAGGTGACCGCGGACACGGGACTCATCTTCGTCCTGATTCCCGCCAGGGCATGTGGCCCGCCCGGTACTCCGGATCGCTGCGAGGTCTCGCCGTTCCTGATGTCGCGCTACGAGATGACGCAGGCGCAGTGGGTGCGCCTGCTGGCCGAAGGGGAGATCGATGCCGAAGAGGCCGATCGCCTCAATCCGAGTCTGGAGACCGAGAGGATCCAGTCCGTGTGCGGTGTGATCGAGCTGTTCCCGTCGCCCGAGAAGAGGAAGCTGCTCGGCTTCTCGGCGCCGAACTGGGTGCATCCCGTGCAGGGGATGTCCTGGCCCGTTGCGCAGTCGCGCCTGGCTCGCGCCGGACTGCAGCTGCCGACGATGTCGGAGTGGAACGTATGCGCCTACAGGATCGTGAACTCGAGGTTGACCACAGACGGGCTGTGGTCCGGTGGGCGTGGTCGCTACGTGAACTTCTGGGATCGCTTCGGCGATGCCTGGTTCGCGTCGGGAGATCTCGGCGCGCAAGATCCCGATGATGACTGGGACGGCTTCGTGTTCACCTGCCCGGTCGATGCCCTCGCGCCGAACGAGCTCGGGCTGCATGGTACCTTCGGCAACGTGGCCGAGTACACCTGCGACAGCGCGGAGTCGGATCCGCTGGCGGATGGGGGGCCGCAGGCGA
>JAGQRA010000726.1 GCA_020425885.1 Planctomycetota bacterium
CGGGGTGCTGGCGACCGAGAACGACACCAACCTGGCGCGGCTCTATGGCGGCAGCAACGACGGCCCGGTGACCGATGCGTTCCATGCCCGCGTCGTCGACGGCGATGCCGGCGCGGTCGCCGCCGACGGCCGCGGCAGCAAGGCCGCGTTCTGGTGCGTGCTGTTGATCCCGGCCGGTGAGGCGCGCTCGATCCGGCTGCGGCTGCGACCGGCGACCGCGGCCGGCGCCGCCTTCGGTGACGGCTTCGGCGCCGTGCTGGCCGCGCGGCGGGCCGAGGCCGATGCGTTCTACGCCGCGCTCGCGAGCGAGAGCGGCGACGCCGACGCGGTTGCGATCCAGCGTCAGGCCTGCGCCGGTCTGATCTTCAACAAGCAGTTCTACCACTACGACGTCAGCACCTGGCTCGAAGGCGATCCGGCGCAACCGGCCCCGCCGGCGACGCGCGCGAGCGGTCGCAACAGCGACTTCGGTCACCTCTACAACCGCGACGTGCTGTCGATGCCGGACAAGTGGGAGTACCCGTGGTACGCGGCCTGGGACCTCGCCTTCCACATGATTCCGTTCGCGCGGGTCGATGCCGACTTCGCCAAGCAGCAGCTCCTGCTGCTGCTGCGCGAGTGGTACATGGCGCCGAACGGTCAGATCCCGGCCTACGAGTTCGCCTTCCACGACGTCAATCCACCGGTGCACGCCTGGGCCTGCTGGCGGGTCTACAAGATGACGGGCGAACGCGGCCGTCGCGATCGCTCGTTCCTGGCGCGGGCGTTCCACAAGCTGCTGCTGAACTTCACCTGGTGGGTCAACCGCAAGGACCTGCTCGGCAAGCACGTCTTCGGCGGTGGCTTCCTCGGCCTCGACAACATCGGTGTCTTCGATCGCAGCCAGCCGTTGCCTACCGGCGGCCACCTCGAGCAGGCCGATGGCACGGCCTGGATGGCGCTCTACTGCGGGACCATGCTCAGCATCGCGCTCGAGCTGGCCGGTGAGGATCCGAGCTACGAGGACGTGGCGTCGAAGTTCTTCGAGCACTTCGTCGCCATCACCCACGCCATCAACACGCTCGGCGGCACCGGGCTGTGGGATGACAAGGACGGCTTCTACTACGACCAGATCCACAACGACGGCCGCTGCGATCGACTGCGCATCCGTTCGCTGGTCGGGCTGTTGCCGTTGGTCGCGGTCGAGGTGCTCGACATGGAACGGCTGCGGCAGCTGCCTGGTTTTCGAAAGCGAATGCGCTGGTTCCTCGACAACGAACGCGAACTGGCGCAGCACGTCACCTTCGGTCGGCTCGCGGGCGGCGACGAGGCCTGCCTGCTCGCCGTGCCGTCACGATCACAGCTCGAGCGCGTCGTGCGTTGCCTGTGCGACGAGCACGAGTTCCTGTCGCCGTTCGGCGTCCGCTCGTTGTCGCGGGTGCACGCCCGGGCCCCGTTCGTGTTCGCGCTCGATGGCCAGGAGCATCGCGTCGACTACACCCCGGGGGAGAGCACGACGGCGATGTTCGGCGGCAACAGCAACTGGCGGGGTCCGGTCTGGTTCCCGCTCAACTACCTGCTGGTCGAGGCGCTCGAACGCTATGGCCGCTTCTACGGCGAATCGTTGTTGGTCGAGTTCCCGACCGGATCGGGTCAGCGGCGCAACCTGCAGCAGGTCGCCGATGCGTTGGCGCATCGCCTGACCTGTCTGTTCCGTCGCGACGCCAGCGGGCAGCGGCCGTTCGCCGGCGGCGACCGCCGCTATGCCGACGATCCGCACTACCGCGATCTAGTGCTGTTCCACGAGTACTTCGATGGCGATACCGGGCGCGGCTGCGGCGCGTCACACCAGACCGGATGGACGGCCCTGGTGGCTTGCCTGTTCGGCTGTCAGCCGTGTCGCGACGAGGAGTAGGGCGCCATCGGCGGCGCTAACGCCGACCCGGTGGCCGGTTCTGCGGCCGTTGCCGGTTGCCGTTCCCGGGAGCTGACTCGGGAGCGGGCACGGGGCGGAACCGGGCGATGGCCTCCTCGATCTTCTTCGCGTCGAGCGGGATCGTCACCGGCAGCGCAGCCGAGCCGTCGCAGCGTAGTTCGAACTCGCCGAGCGGCACCGACACCTGCTGCGAGCTGGTGCTCTGGGTGGCGTGGATGCGCAGGATCACCTCGTACTTGCCGTCCTTGACGATCGGCACCGAGACCAGGTCGCCGTGCTCGAGCCAGGCGCCGGTGCTCTTGCCGAGTTCCCAGCGCGGGAACGAGAACTGCTCGCCGGTGCGCTGGTCGGTGCCCGACAGCCATTGCGGATAGCCCGAGTCGCCGACCAGGATCACCGAGACCCGCACCTTGCGGTCCGGACCGCACAGCGGTCGGGCGCCGGGCAACACCAGTTGCGCCGGCACCAGCGACCGCATGGCGATGTCGCTGTCGCCGGGACCGATGTGGACCTGCTGTGGTTCGCAACCGGGTGCGAACGAGATCAGCTCGATGAACGAACTCGCGGTGAACAGCTCGGCGCGCCCCTTCTTCCAGCGGAAACCGGCCTGGGCCTGGCTGCCGTCGGCCTGCCGCCATCGCATCAGCAACGGGCTGTCGATCGGCAGCGTATGACCGCCGAGGTCGACCGCGCGCAGGCGGTAGCGGTGGACGCTTTGGCGCAGGTCCAGCGTCTCGAGGCGCGGATCCCTGGTCTCGCCGGGACGGACGAATACGTCCGGGATCGTGAGCACCGGATCGGGCAGGTTGCGCACCCGGACGATCGCGTCATAGCGACCGGAATGCAGCGGTTCGATCGTGAAGCGGCCGCCGCGACGGCTGGTGAGCGCCACCGAGCGACTGTTGCCGCGGCGCAGGTTCTCGTCGACCGGCTGCAGCAGCAGCGTCGCGCCTTCGGTCGGCAACCACGCCGGCATCAGGGCACGACCGCGGACGACGCCGTTGCGCTCGAGCTGGATGCGCAGCTGCTGCCCCTCGCGATACCACGGCACCGAAGCGGCGAAGTGACGGTTGTCGTCGGCGGCCACGCGCAGCTCGCCGACCGGACTGATACCGAACAACGTGAAGGCCCCGTCGGCATCGCTGCGGGCCTGCAGCAGGGGCACGTTCGGCCAGGACTCGGTCGGCCCGGCATTGGGCTGGTTGCCGCCGAGGTCCCGCTGCAGCAGTTGGTTCAGGATCTCGGGCGCGATTGCGCGCCCGTTGCGGGATCGCGCGTTGCGACCGTCGACGTTGCCGTTGCGACCCGAGGCGTCCACCAGCTGACGCCGCTGCACGCGGACCGTGGCGTTGGCGATCGGCTCGTTCTGGTCGTCGACGACGAACCCCGAACAAAGCGCGGGCAGCTCGCCGAGCACGATGTCGCCGAGATCGAGGCGCTTGCCGCCGGCCGGCATCCGGAATGCCCTGCGGCAACCGACGACGAGGCGAACGCCGTCGTGATCGGTCGTGTGATGGACCTCGAGGATCAGCTCGGCCTCGTTGCGGGGGCGGCTGACGACGTCGAAACGGCCGTCGGCGATGGTCGTCAGCTGGATCCCGCCGGCCGAGGCATCGCCGTGCCACAGCACGGCGGCGAGCTCGGCATCGCCGACCGGGCCTCCGGAATCGAGGAGCAGGCGACCGGCGAGAACGGCGAACTGGTCGTTGAGCGGCAGCCGGATGGCGATCGCGGTCCGTTCGGTCGTGGTCGGGTCGGGAGTCGGGATCTCGATCGGCTCGCCGGTCACGCCGCGTCGCTCGCCGGGGAAGCGGGCCGCCGGCCGCAGCGTCGTGCCGGCGGCGATCCAGTCGAAGCGCAGCGGCGCCGTGCCGGCCGCCTTGTCCTGATGCATCATCGTGGTGCGAGCCGGGACCGGAAAGGCCGCCGCGTCGTTGCCGCCGCGCACCGGCAGCAGCAGCACGGTTGCGGGTGACAGCAGCGGGCGATCGCGGTGGTCGCAGAGCACGAGCTCGACCGCGCCCAGTGCCGGGACCGTGAGCGCGACGGGTTCGGTCTGTGCCGGTCTGCCCTCGAACAGGGTCAGGATCGGCGCCGGTGCCGCCATGCGCAGCACGGCGGCGAAGCGTTCCTTCGGGCCCGGTGCCCCGGCCCGCGCCCGCAGGAACTGGAAGTGCCGGAGCACCGCGCGGCCGTCGGTCTCGGTGTTCC
>JAGQRA010000727.1 GCA_020425885.1 Planctomycetota bacterium
GCGCCCGACCATGTCGAGCAGGATCACGGCGGCGATGCGCGGTTCCTCGCCGAGCAGCTGCGCGTCGCGGTGGCGCGCGACGAAGCGCTTGCTGCCGAACAGCGCCCGCTTGGCCTCGTTCCAGCGCCAGTCGAGACTCTCCTCGCCATCGAAGAACACCAGCTCGATCGTCGCCTCGTGCGGCTTTTGGCGCAGCACCGGCGCCAGCGCGAGCAGCAGGCCGACGCCGCTGCCGCCGTCGTTGGCGCCGACGAAGTCGAAGTTGTGCTCCGCGGCGGGGTGGCCCGTGGTGCACTTGGTGTCGTGATGGCAGGCGATCACGATGCGGTCCTTGCGGGTGCCCGGGATCGTCACCGACAGGTTGGAGAACGTGATCAGCTCCTTGCGATCGGTCCAGGTGTCGCGCGCGACCCGCAGACCGAGGCGCTCGAACTCCTGCTCGATGTAGGCGATCTGCTGGGTCCAGCCGGGCCGGCCGACCGGGTCGGCGGCGTGCCGCGGGCCGAACGAGACCAGCCGCTCGATGTGGCCGTAGGCCGTGGCGCCGAGGTCGTCGGGGGCACGCACCGGCTGCAGCGACTGCCGCCGCTTCTTGTCGATCGCCGGCTTGGCCTCGGCGCCCTGGCCGCCGCCGGTCGCTGCCGTGTCCTGGGTGGCGACGGTGCGGCCGGCGCCGCCGCCGCGGCTGCCGATCACCGCGCCGAAGCAGGCGGCGAGGACGAACAGGGCGGTGGCCAGGGTGATCGGGCGCATCACTTCCTCTTGCCGAGGCAGAAGTCCTGCAGCTGCGGCAGCGCCTGCATGACGAGGTTGCCGACGATGGCGAGCGAGTCGGCCGAGACCTGCTCGAGGTTGTCGTCGGGGGTGTGCCACCAGCGCGCATAGCGGTCGTCTTGCGGCTGGCCGTCGCCGCCGATGCGGCGGGCGAAGTCGATCAGCAGCACCGACGGCACGCCGAAGTTGGTGAAGATGTTGTGGTCGTCCTTGGTGCCCCACTTGATGCCGCGCTGCTTGAGGGTGTCGATCTCGTTCTGGGTCGGGAACTCGAACAGCCGGTCGCGCTCGCCGATCGCGGTGGCGGCGTCGGCGAACAGCGACAGCAGGTGCTCCGAGCTGTTGCCGTCGCGGTCGATCTTGATGTTCTTGTCGCCGATCAGATCGAGCAGCACGAACGCCTTGAGGCGCTTGAGCAGCTTCTGCTGATGCAGCCACTCGCAGAAGGCCTTGCTGCCGAGCAGCGCGCGGTCGTCGTTCCAGGTCCAGTCGATCGACTCCTCGGCGTCGATCCAGTAGAGCCAGACGTTGGTCGCGAGCTCGCCCTGCACGGCCTTGATCGCGCGCGCCAGTTCGAGCAGCACGGCCGGGCCGCCGCCGCCGTCGATGGCGCCGAGGAACGGGCCTGAGTGGGTCCACTCGGCGCAGCCTTCGGTGACCTTGGTGTCGTAGTGGGCGCCGATCATCAGGATCGGGCCGTTGTCGGGATCGGGGCCGTCGATCCGGGTGAACAGGTTGCGGATCGTCTTCTTCTCCTTCTCGTGCAGCTGCTCCTGCCGCTCCGGCTTCAGGCCGAGCTTCTCGATCTCGGCGCAGATGTAGTCGGCGGTCCGGGCGAGGTTGTCGGAGCCGAACGGGCGCGGGCCGATCTCGACCATGTGCTGCAGATGGCCATGGGCGCGGGCGCCTTCGATCGGGCCCGACGGCCCGCCGCAGGCCGGCACGGTCGCGAGCAGGGTGGCGACCAGCAGCGCGCGCGAATCGAGGGAGCGGGATTTGGAGCGGGAGGTCATGCGAGGTGGAGGTTAGCACCATGGCCGGTGACCCACAGGTGCTTTTCGCAGCTCCGGGTCGTTGCAGATTGCCTCATGCCGATTCGGCACCGCTCCGATAGCATGGGGGCATCAAGGCAACGCCGCGTGCGCCGCACGTACCGGTGAGCCCAGCGAGACCTGAGTCATGAGCGAACTCGACCTGAACGCACTGCTTCACTCTTCCCAGGATCTGCAGAAGTACAAGGAGGAGCACTGGCAGGGTTCCTTCTCCGACTACCTCGCGCTGCTGCAGCAGAATCCGTTGCCGTTGCGCACCGCCCACCAGCGTCTCTACGACATGGTCTTGAGCCACGGCGTCGACGAGATCGAGGTCGACAAGGAGAAGGTGCCGCACTACCGCTTCTTCGGCGACGTCATCGACGGCGGCAAGGACGGCATCTTCGGCCTCGAACGCTCGCTCGGCAACCTGATGAGCATCTTCAAGGCGGCCGCGCACGGCTTCGGGCCCGAGCGCCGCGTGCTGTTGCTGCACGGCCCGGTCGGCTCCAGCAAGTCGACCATCGTGCGCCTGCTCAAGAAGGGCCTCGAGGTCTACTCGCGCTCGCCGGAGGGCGCGCTCTACACCTTCTCGTGGAACATCGATGGCGAGGAGATCCCGTCGCCGATGAACGAGGAACCGCTGCTGCTGCTGCCCGACGACGTCCGCGCCGAGGTGCTGGCGACGCTGCAGAAGAAGCTGCAGCTGCCCTACAAGCTGCGCCAGGACTTCGACCTGTCGCCGGTGTCGCGCTACTACCTCGAGATGCTGCTCAAGCGCTACGAGGGCGACTACGAGAAGGCGCTGTCGCACGTCACCGTGCGGCGGCTGTTGATCTCCGAGAAGGACCGCTGCGGCATCGGCACCTTCATGCCGAAGGACGAGAAGAACCAGGACAGCACCGAGCTGACCGGCGACATCAACTACCGCAAGATCGCCGAGCTCGGCACCGACAGCGATCCGCGCGCCTTCAACTTCGACGGCGAGTTCTGCGTCGCCAACCGCGGCATCGTCGAGTTCATCGAGGTGCTCAAGCTCGACGTCGCCTTCCTCTACGACCTGCTCGGTGCCACGCAGGAGCACTCGATCAAGCCGCGCAAGTTCGCGCAGACCTCGATCGACGAGGTGATCCTCGGCCACACCAACGAGCCCGAGTACAAGAAGCTGCAGTCGAACGACCTGATGGAGGCCTTCCGGGACCGCACCATCAAGATCGACATCCCGTACAACCTGTCCGTCAAGGACGAGGTGCGCATCTACCGCCGCCAGTACCGCAAGAAGGGCACCGGCGCCTGCTCGGTGGCGCCGCACACGCTCGAGATCGCTGCGCTGTGGGCCGTGCTCACGCGCCTCGACGACCCGACGCACCCGAACCTCACGCTGCTGCAGAAGGCGCGCCTGTACGCCGGCGAGCCCGTCTCGGGCTTCACCAAGGAGAGCGTGCGCGAGATGCGCGAGGGCTCGGCGCGCGAGGGGCTGGTCGGCATCAGCCCGCGCTACGTGCAGGACTCGATCGCGACGTGCCTGGTCTCCGACCGGCCGGTGATCGGCCCGCTCGACGTGCTCGACGCGCTCGAGGACGGCCTGCGCCACCACTCGCTGATCTCGAACGAGGACACGCGCAAGCGCTACACGC
>JAGQRA010000728.1 GCA_020425885.1 Planctomycetota bacterium
AGGCACGCGCGAAGGCCCATTCGCGCCGCACCGTCCGCGGCGAGGTACCGAGCACCTGCGCCGCCTCGTCCTCGCCGAGGCCGGCGTAGAACCTCAGTCGGACGACCTCGGCACAACGCGGGTTCTGCGCCGCCAGTCTGGCGATGGCCTCGTCGAGCTCGAGGATGTCATCGGCCGCGGCCGTCGCCGACAGCTCGACGAGATCGAGCGGTAGCCGCGCGGCGCCGCCACCGCGCTTCTGCGCGCCGCGACGACGCGCATGATCGATGAGGACGCGCCGCATCGATTCCGCGGCCGCGGCGTAGAAGCGGGCCGGCTCGCAGCGCAGGGAATCGAGGCGATCGCGCAGACCGAGCCAGACCTCGTGCACCAACGCGGTCGGCTGCAACGTGTGATCGCGGCGTTCGCCGGCGAGCTGGCGCTCGGCCATGCCGCGCAGCCGCCGATAGACCGCGTCGAGCAGTTCCTCGTCGGACATCGAGGTCATGGACGGTCCTCCGGGCGCAGCTCCCTGAACACGTCACGCCGCGGCTCGGCCAGGTCGAGCACCTGCTCGAACGGTTCGTTGATCGGGTCGGGGCGTCGGGTCATTGGCAGGTCCGTTGGCTGCAGGCGCAAGACGGCCGCGCGGGGGGCCATCGATTCCCACATTCTCGCCGACGGCGACCGGCCGGCAACGGGGCCGAGGCTGGCGTTCCCGACCGCGGGGTCTATCGTCCGGCGATGAGCTGCCCGAATTCGATCCCGATCCTCACCCTGGCCACGCTGGTCCTGGCCTGCACCAAGGCGCCGGAACCGTCCGTTGCGCCGGCGGCCCCGGCGCCCGACGCCGCCCGAGACCTGACGCTGACCTACTTCACGATGCGAGGTTGAATGTTCTGTGCGAAGGTCGAGCCCATCGTGAATGGGCTGGCGCAGGACTACGCCGGCAGGATGAAGTTCGAGATCCGCCCCTACGACGAAGGTGATGCGCCGGAGCTGATCCGGAAGCATGCGCTCGATCGCCATGGCATGGTGATCACCGACCCGACCGGAGCCGCGCGCTGGAAGGAGTCGGGCCACAAGCAGACCCGCGCCGGCGTCGAGGCCGCGATCAAGCAGCTGCTCGCCGAGTAGGGCCGTCAAAGGCCCGGCGACCGCTACACCGAGAACCGGCTGACGAGATCGCGCAGCACCCGGACCTGGTCGAGCGAGCCACGGACGGTGGCCGACAGCTCCTCGGCCCGCGCCGCATTCTCCTGCGTCGTCATGTCGAGGGATTGCAGGGCGTCGCCGACCGAGGCGATGCCATCGGCCTGATCCTGGGTCGCCGAGGCGATGCCGTCGATCAACGCATCGACGCGCTTGGCGCCGGCCTGCACCTCGGCGAACATCCCGGTCACCTGGGTGACGATCGCACCGCCGTCGGTGGCACTCCTGGTCGCGGCCTCGATCATCTGACCGCTGCCGTGCGCCGATTGCGCACTGCGTTGGGCCAGGCTGCGGACTTCCTCCGCGACCACCGAGAAGCCGCGACCGGCATCTCCGGCCCGCGCGGCCTCGACCGCGGCGTTCAGCGCCAGCAGGTTGGTCTGGAAGGCGATCTGGTCGATCGTCTCCATGACCTTGCTGACCTCGGCGCTGTTGTGCTGGATCTCGTCCATCGCCTTCGCCAGCCGCTCGACCTCGCGAACGCCCTTGTCGCTCGCCTCGCGCGTACGCTGACTGTCACCGCGCACGGCCGCCGCGTTCTCGGAGTTGGAAGTCGTCTGCGCCCGCATCTCGTCCATCGCCGCCGCGATCTCCTGCAGCGACGCCGCCTGCTGCGACGCCTGGTTGGCGAGCACGTTGCTGGCCTCGGTCGCGTTGTTGGCCTGGCCCTGCAGCACCTCGGCGGCGCTCGACAGCCCGACGACCGTTTCGGTCATGGCTTCGGCGAACGAGTTGATCGCCTGCCCCAGCTCCTCGATCTCGTGGACCCCGTGACGCGCGCAACGACTCGTCAGGTCACCGCCGGCCAACCGCTCGATCACCGCCAGCTGGGACCGCATCGGCCGAACGACCCAGCTCCGGAGCAGCGCGAACAGGCCGAAGGCGGCCAGCAGCGGCACCGCCATGGCGACCCACAGCAGCGCCCTGCCGAAGGCGACCTGACCGCGGGTCTCCGACGCGCGCATCCCGACCTTGTTCAGCGCCCGCCCGAGTGCAGCGACATGATCCCCGACGAACTGCTCGACCTGCTCCGTCATGCGCTGGGCAGACCCGTCGAACTCAGCCATCGCGACGTTGCCGCTCTCGGGCCCGCCGTCGATGTAGGCATGGGCCATCTTCTGCCCCATCGTGTAGTAGTCCTCGAAGACGGTCTGCAGCTCCTTCATCACCTTCACCGCGGCCGCATCGCCGGACTCGCCGGCGACCTCGGCGAAACGCAGGAGCAGCTTGCGGCACTCCTCCGCGTGCGCTGCCGCCTCGGTGAAGCCGTCGTCGAACCCGGGTGCCGCCCGCGTCGCCGAGATGTCGGTGAGCCACTGCTGCACCTGAACGACATGGAAGCGCAGGTCCTTGGCATCGAGGGCCAATGCCAGCGATGTCTTCGCAGCCTGGTCGGCGTCGGCGGCGATCTCGGCCGCGGCATCGTCGATGCTCGAGTAGAACCAGACCGCGGTTGCGAGGATGACACTCAGCAGCCCCGCCACGGTCGCAAGGCTCGATGCGATCACGAACGAAATCGTCTTTCTCATGGCTTCCCGGTACCGAATTCCACCTACCGGGTCGTATCGGCAGCCCATGCAAGCGAACTACAGGGCTACCGGCATGAGCGCGGGCGCCACATGGAATCTGGCGCAGCTTGCGGCTCGGGCAGCGGGACGTGCGGCGGCCGGGGCGCGCTCGATGGCAAACCTGTCGATGGCCGATGACCGCCACCGATCCCCACCGCACGACCGCGAACTATCGACGGACCAGGAGCCGGCCCCAATAGCGCGTCCGCACCGGCTGTGGCTTGGCCCCGGCCGAGGCGTCGACGGCCGCAATCGTGGTCGGCACCGCTGTCGGCGTGCGGGAGAAGTGAAAGCGCGACCAGGCCCTGCCCGAACGCAGGCGTCGCAATGGCTGCACCGATACCGTGACGCCGGCATCGGTCGCGGTGGCCGGGCTCGAAGCCGCGGTTGCCGGCATCCGCGAAGGACGCAGGAACGCCCGCCCGCTCTGGCCGGAGGTCGGTGATTGAGCTGACAGGAACACCGGAATCGCGAGGATCGCGGTCATGACGAGTGAGAGTCGCATCGGGCTGTTGGTCGCGCAGGGATTCAGATTGCTCATGGAACAAGTTATCACGTTTCCGCAGCGGCGTAGGGTGCGGGCGAGCGTTCCCGCCGACCGCCGATGTCACCGCCGCTTCGCGCGTCAGAACACGATCTCGACGCGCAGGGCGCCGACCAGGGCATCGTCGACGGACGGATCGCCGCCCGGCCCCATGATGTACTGCAGGTCGGGCTTGATGCTGATCGCCGGCGTGAGCTGCACGCGATAGAAGAACTCGAGCGACGTCTCGTCGGTGCCGAAACCGGCGCCCGGGTCGTCGTTCAGGATCAGGTGCGACAGCATCAACCCGGCGATGTCGTCGTCGCGATGCTCGAGCAGGCCGGTCCAGGTGGCGCCGATCTGGAGGTCGCGGGTCACCTCGGCCACGTCTTCGTCGGCCATGCCGACGCGGCAGAAGACACCGATGCCCTGCAAGTCCTCGCCGGACTCGGGGTGCTCGCGCCAGACGCGTTGCTCGGCGACGAGGTAGGCGCCGACGGTGCCGCTGTCGTTGCCACCGGCGAAGCGCGCGAACTGTCCGGTATGGTGCCAGACGCCGATCGCGGCGCGACCGGAGCCCCAGCTCTGACCACCGGTCCAGCCGAAGCCGGCCTCGCCGATGAAGAAGTACGCATCGGATTGCTCGTCCTCGAAGAACCCGCCGAAGCCCTGCCTTCCCGTTCGGATGCCGTCGATCGCGGCGCCGTCGTAGACGCCGAAACCGACGTAGGACGACTCGCCGGGCATCACGAACACGTTCACCGAGGTCGACGGATCGGGATAGGTCGGTGCGCCGAGGACCGTCGGCGAGATGCCGACCGGACTGCCGAGGAACTCGCCGCCCTCCTCGACGAACGAGAACTCGCTGTTGACGTCGACCTTGCCGATCTTGATCCGCAACCACTCGCCGATCGAGGTCTCGAGCCAGGCCTCTGCCAGCTGGTCGGTGTCGGGCGCCTGGATGTTGGAGAAGCCCTGCATGTCGCCGACGTCGTCACTCGGGTCGCGCCCCTGGATCGAGTAGGCGTCGAGGAACGCCATCGTTCGCGGCAGGCCGGCCAGCGTTTCGAGGTCGAGCGCCAGGTTCACGTCCAGCAGGCTGCCGACCGTGGCCCGATTGCGCAGACCGCCGCTCCATGCGGCCGACCAGTCCACCGTCCAGCCCCCGCCGAACTCGACGCCGAGTTCCTCGAGAGCGGTGCGGTGACCGGACCAATCACCGGTGAGCCGCGTCCATTGGTGTACGGGAAGGCCGCCGATCCACTCGCGACCGACTTCCGCGGCGGCTGCGTCTTGCGACGACAACGCGGGTGCGAGCAAGACGAAGGACGAGAACGAGATGATGAAGATCCTGACCATGGGCGATCGAGCAATCGGCCATGACATGGCCGCGACTTGAACCCTCGGCTCACGTACATCCGCTCCGGCGATGACCGCGCCGCTGCCAATTGCTTTGACCTGACTCCGTTCGATGCGGAACATCCCCACGGCCCGCGCGCGTCTACGCACCGGGATATCCTTCTCTCTCCACCTCCCTCCAGCCCATGCAAAAGCCCTCCCTCCTGGGGTCGATCCTGACCCTGGCTTCTTTCGCCACAATTGTTCCTGCCCAGAATCCGGTCACCCAGGGCGCAGCAGCCCTGGACAAGGACTTCGCCAGCGAGGCCGCGACCTCGGCCAGGCTGGCCAGCGAGAGCGAGGCCTGGCAACGCTTTCTCGGCGAAGCCGGGGGTGAGTGGACCTCGCGATGGTGCGCGGCGACGGCGACGCCGCGCATGGCGTTCGGCAGCGGCGTGCCCCTTGCCGGCTGGCGGCAGAACTCGATCGAGGAGGCCAGGCGCCACGCCTTGCAGTTCCTGAACGGCCATGACGAGCTGCTCGGCCTGGGCACCTCGGAGTTCCGCGAAGCGATCGGCTCGCGCATGGGTCGCACCTGGTGCTTCGTCTACGACCAGTACTTCCGCGGCCTGCCCGTCATCGACGGCCGCGCCGACGTCCGCGTGCACATGGTCGGACGCATCGCCGCGTTCGGCAGCAGGG
>JAGQRA010000729.1 GCA_020425885.1 Planctomycetota bacterium
CGGCACCACCGACGGCCTGACACCGCTCGATTCGGCCGAGTTCTACGACGCCACGGCCGATTCCTGGTCGGCGACCGGCAGCCTCGGCATCGCGCGGTCGAACGCGATGGCGGTCCGCCTCGGCGACGGCACCGTGCTCGTCGCGGGCGGAACCGGCACGTTCGCTCCGCTCGACTCCGCCGAACTCTACGACCCCGCGAGCGGCACGTTCTCGGTCACCGGCACGATGACGGCGGCGCGCACCGGCGCCACCGCGATCGAACTCGGCGACGACACCGTGCTGGTCGCCGGCGGCATGGGCACGAGCACCGCGCTGGCTTCGGCCGAACTCTACGACCGGGCTGCCGGCACCTTCGCGACGACGGGCAGCCTGGCGACCGCGCGGCGCGATCCCAGCGCCGTGCTGCTCGGCGATGGCACGGTGCTGATCGCCGGCGGCTCCGACGCCGGCGGCAACACGTTGTCGAGCTGCGAGCTCTACGACCCTGCCACCGGCACCTTCGCGGCGACCGGCGCGATGGGCGCCGCGCGGGCCAAGGCGGCGGCCGTGCGACTGCGCGACGGCACGGTGTTGATCGTCGGCGGCGGCGGCACCCTCACGCCGATGGCCACCGCCGAGCTCTACGATCCGGCGACGGGAACGTGGTCGGCGACCGCCGGTAGCCTGCTGGTCGCGCGCAACACACCCGGCGTCGCGCTGCTCGCCGACGGCAGCGTGTTGATCGCCGGCGGCACCACCGGCCTGCTGACGGCGCTCGACAGCGCCGAGGTCTACGACGTGACCGCGGGCACGTTCGCCGCGGTGGCGGCGATGACCGCGACGCGAAGTGCGCCGCACTGCGTGACTTTGTCCCTGACCGGGAGGGTACTCGTCGTCGGCGCCGACACGACGGCCTCCGCCGAGCTGTTCCGCTGAGGTCGAGGGCGAGTGGTCGCGGCTAACACCTCGGCCGCGACGAACGTCATGGTCACGTGACTCGCCCCGACCGTCCTCGCCACGCCGCGCGATCTGCCCTCGCCGCACTGCTGGCATTGCCCGGCTGCGCCACGCCGCACGATCGGTCAGAGCCCTCGGCTCCGCTTCTCCGCGTCCTGCCGGGGCCGGTGCTCGTCGCCACGCACGCCGCCGTGAACGGGCGCTGCACTCCGGGCGAGGACATCGTCGTCACCGTGACGGCCAGCGAGCAACCGATCGTCTGCAGCCGAACCCGCGAGGCGCCGCCGATCGCGTTCCTCGTCTTCGAGCGGCGCGCCGAGCGGATGGCCTACGGCGTCTACGGCCTCGGCCTCGCCAAGAACCCGATCGGCGTCTGCCGGCCGCTGACCGGTGACCCGATCGCGTGGCCGGACCGGGACCACGCCCAGGGTCTGGCGCACCTGCTGACGCGCGCCGTCGCGCCCGAGATCGCGACGCGGCTCGTGGCCGAGAACGGAGGCGAGTGGTTCCGGCCGGGACTGCGCGTGTTCCTCGTCCTGCGACAGGCTTCGGCCGAACTGTGCGGGGCGGCGGGCGTCGATGATGGCTGTGGCGCGCTGCTCGTTGCCGAACTCGAGTGACCCGACGCGGATCGTGGTCGCGGTCAGTGGACCAGGCTGATGCCGGGGTTGGTGTTCTGCTGGCCGGTGACCGGGCCGAAGCATGCGCCGTGCCAGACCAGTTGGACACCGACGAGGCCGGGCGCAAGCGGCACGGCGATCGAGCCGGTGATGGGCACCCCTGCCGATTGGACGCCGATGGCCTGGTAGACGTGCACCACCGGATCGATCCAGAAGCGATCCTGGAACCCGCGCAACGCCCTCGGAGCGCCGGGCAGGCCGACCGCGAGCACGACCAGATCGCCGTTCTCGGTCCTGACCGTTGCCTGCAGCGTGCCGCCTACGGGGGCACCGAGTGCGGTCAGGCGCGGCATCGTCAGGAACTGCGTCGCGATGGCCACTCTGCCCTGGAGCGAGGTGAGCGAGTCGATGCGAGCGTTCGAACCGATGCCGCTGATCGAGTATTGCTGACCTGTGCCGTCGGTGCCGGCGATGACTGTCGACGCCAGCAGGCGCAGCGAGGTGCTCTGCAGATCGATGCCGTCGGAGGCGCGGAGAAAGCCCGGCATCACTGCGGTGCCGCTGCCGCCGCGAGCGAGCGATTCGACGATCTGCAGGTTGCTGGCGCTCACGCTCATGCCCGGAGAGGTCCCTCTTGGCAACAAGAACCCCGAGGCACTGGTGCCGATCAAGTGGCAGCGTTCGATTACGCCGACGATGCCGTCGAGCGACACCCAGCCAGACAGCGTGCTCTCGCGCAGCACGAATTGGCTGCAGTTCGCAGCATCGAGTGGCCGCGGCTCGACCGGGATCGTGCTTGGCCAGCCCGTGTTCGAAAGCCCCTCGAGCAAGACAAAACCGGCGCAGGAACTCAGGCGGACGCACGGCGCGTTGGCGGGCGGTGCCGGCCATGAGACGTTGCGCAGCACGAACGGCTGGTGCGATGCGGTGTTCGTCACCTCGATCGTGCCCGAGATCGTGGTGCCCGTGTCGGCGAGCACGGTGAGTCCCTTCTGCGAGATCGTGAAGCCGGCGTAGGCGCCCTGGCGGACGAGCAGCACCGCGCCATCGGGCACTGCTGCGGCGGCGCTCGGCAAGGACGTGAAGTTCGTGCCGGGACCGTTGGCCGCATCGACGACGAACGTCTGCGCGGCCAGCGCGACCTGCAGGACAAGAGTGGCGGGGAGGGTGAGGCGCATCCCGGCCATCGTAGCTGCGGA
>JAGQRA010000096.1 GCA_020425885.1 Planctomycetota bacterium
CGCGCCCACATCGCGAGCGGCATCTCGATTCGGCATGACGCCGCTCGATCGCCAAGGTCTGCTGCGGCTCGCCGAGGTCTATCACACCTCGCCGATCGGCCGGACGACGGGCATGCGGATCGACTTCGATGCGCAGGGCTGCGCCGCCGTCAGCTGGTCGCATCGCCCCGACTACGATCACGCCCTCGACGAGGTCCACGGCGGTCTGATCGCGACGATGCTCGACAACGCCGGCTGGTTCACCGCCGCCGCCGCCCACGGCGAGTGGGTCGTCACCGCCGAGTTCCACGTCCGCCTGCTGCGCGGCACCACCGGTGAGGACCTGCGGGCGGAAGGCAGGATCATCCGTCGCGGCAGTCGGCTCACGGTCGCGGCCATGGATGTCTGCACCGCCTCTGGAATCCACATCGCGACCGGCACCGGCAGCTTCTGCCCGACCGGTCGTCCACTGCCGGGCCCATGACGATGCCGACCGCGGACCTCGACCCGCCGCCGCGCCGGCGCCTGCATGGCCACCTGTGGACCGTGCTGCCGACGCTGCGCGATCAGCTGCGGCCACCGCCGGCGCCGACGCCGACGACGGTGCGGTTCGTCGCGGCCGATGCGATCTACGGCGAGGTCTCGCTGTCGGGCGAGCTGCGCCACCGCGAGGGCGCCGAGGACGTCGTCCTGCTCGTGCACGGGCTCGGCGGTTCGTGCCGCAGCGCCTACGTCAGGCGCGCCGCGTACGAGTTCGCCGGCGCCGGCTTCGCCACCTTCGCGCTCGACCTGCGCGGCGCCGAGCGGCGCGGCGAAGCGATCTACAACGTCGCCCTGCACGACGACCTCGCCGCCGCCTGTTCGGCGCCGGCGATGCGGCGCTACCGGCGCATCTTCGTGCTCGGCTTCTCGATGGGGGGGCACGTCGGGATCCACTTCGCGGCCGCGGTCACCGACCCTCGCGTGCGCGCCGTCGCCGCCTCGTGCGCGCCGTTGGATCTCGGCGCGACGCAGCGCCACATCGACACGCCGCATCGCGCCGGCTATCGCCATTACGTGCTCGCGGGACTCAAGGCGATCTACGCCGCGGTCGCGGCCCGCCGCGCGGTGCCGACGCCCGAGCCGCAGGTGCGCCGCTGTCGCACGTTCCACGAATGGGATCGCCTCGTCATCGCGCCGCAGTTCGGTTTCGACAGCCCCGAGTCGTTCTACGCGGCGCGATCGGCGCGCACCGTGCTGCCTCGACTGCGGGTGCCGGTCCGGCTCGTGCTCGCCGCCTCGGACCCGGTGATCCCGCCGGCGCTGGCCCTGCCGTGGTGGTCACAGGCCGCCGCCGGCATGCTCGAGGTCCATGTCGCCGGGCGCGGCGGTCATCTGCACTTCGGGTCGGATCTGGACCTCGGCGTGCACGGGCCGCGCGGCCTGGTGCCGCAGTTGGCGGCGAGCTGGGCCCGCACGCCGTAGCGTTGCGACGGAGCGCCGCGCGCCGCGGTTCTACAGGGCCGGGTCGAACGTTGCCGGGTCGTAGGCGAGCGGCTCGAAGAAGTGCTCGATTACGACGCCGAGGACGTCCTTGAGCTGTGCACGTTGCGCCGGCGAGAGACCGTGATCGCCGAGCACGCCGAAGGTGAAGGCGTTCTCCTCGCCGAAGGCGACGTTGATTCCGGTGAGCCACATCGATCCGAGCTGCAGCGACACTTCCCGGGTCGGTGCTTCGCCGCGCTCCGCACGGGCGGCCTGCGCGAAGGCCTCGACCATCCGGATGCCGGCGCTCTCGACGTCGGCGGCTGGGATCTGGCCGCGGCTGGCGATCGTGAGATTCTGTTGGTCCAGGACGAACGCGTGGCTGGCGTCGCTCAGGAACAGGCACCAGTCGAGCAGATCGTTCCACGACTTGAAGCCGAACGAGCCCTGCTCGCAGAGCTGATTGATGGTCTGTCGCCGAGAGCGGCCGAGCGCCGCTTCGGCCTGTCCGTTCTCATCGGGAGTCTCGGAGGCCGCGACGAACGAACCCCGACGCGGGTCGCCGCCGCCGGGGTGCATCCCGACCGGACCGTACACCCGCAGGCGACCCAGGGTGCGCGCGATCCTGCTCGGCGCGCCCTCCCGATCCGCGTCCGATTCCGATCGCGGCTGCTGGTCCCGTTCGGCGATGCGGTTCTCGATCATCAGCGCGAGGCAATCGAAGCGCGCCGTGAGGTCCCGTGGCGTCGGTTGCAGCCATTGCACGGGCCGGCGGTTGCGGCTGCCCTGCACGAACTCGGACGTCCGCGGCACGGCGATGGCGGTACCGCAGCAGCTGCCCAGCCACAGCGCATCGAGCTCTTCCTGCCCGGGTTTGCGGTCGAGATCGACGAAGGTCGGAACCACGCCGAGCAGGTCGAGATCGGGGTTGGTCGTCGACCGCACGTACTGGGCGAGGCTCAACGCCTGTTCGACACCGCGCACGGCCATCGGTTCGGCCTGTACCGGGATCAGTACGTGTCGTGCCGCAGTGAGCGCCGCGCGGGTCGTGCCGCCGAGGCCGGACGGCAGGTCGAGCAGGACGTAGTCGAAGCGCGAGGCCAGCAGGTCGAGCAGCTTCCGCAACGCCACGGGGTCGCCGAGGAAGGCCTCGTAATCGGCCTGGTGGCGCGGGTCGACGTGTCCACGCGGCATGACGAGCAGACGTTCCTGTCGGGTCCTCTTGACGGCGCGATTGATGGTGATGCGCTCCATCAGGTAGTCGGCGATGCCGCCGTGCCGATCGACGTCGAAGTACAGCCCCAGCCCGCCTTGCGAATCCAGATCCATGAGCAGGACCCGGTGCCCACGCGAGGCCAGTGCGACTCCGAGATTCACCACGAGGGTGGTCTTGCCGATCCCGCCCTTGGTGCCGATCACTGCGATTGTCTCAACCATCGGATTCAGTAGGAGGCCGTGCCGCCCGCCCCTGTATCGGCCCGTCGCGCCGGCCGACCGCCGGATTATTGGTCTGCATCCGGCGTGGCCTCAGGGCGTCGTGACTGCCGCGCGGTCCCGCGGCAGGACGGTCAGCGCAGCTCGAGCCGAACCGGCGCCTGTCCGCCGTCCGATCGCACCGTCACGGCAGCGCTGGCATGGGCGCCGTCGGTCGAGCGGCAATCGATCAGGAACCTGCCCGGCGGCAACCTGATCTGCCTGGCGACTTCGTCATCGTCGTAGACGCTGAGTTCCTGCGCGTCGACCAGGCTGCCGCCTTCGTCGCGAATCAGGACATCGATGCGCCGCCCGCCGTGGACGGGCTCCGGCAGGATCGCCATCAGCACGACCGGCGAGGTCAGGAGGCAGGCCAGTCGGCACCTCGTCAGCGCGCGGGGTCGCACCCGGAACGGTGCCGTGCTGCCAGCGAATCGGCCGAGCGCGACGCTGGCCAGATAGTCGCCGGGCGGCAACTCGACCGTGGCCGTTCTGCCCTGGGTCATCGTGTGGGCGACGATGGCACCGTCGTCGCGGACGAAGCGCAGCAGGGTGCGCTCGGGCTCGTTCTCGGCGAGCGCGATCTCGACGCGGCCGGCGGGTTGCAGCACGAGGTCGTCGAGCACGCGATGTTCGCCCGCGGCGACCTCGAGTACCCGGAGCGGTGTGCGACCGAACGAGGGGGCCTCGACGATCATCGTGTAGCAGCCGGGAATGACCGGGCCGAGGTCGAAGGTGCCGGTGGCGGTGTCCGTCGCGATCATGCGCTGGCCCGGGAAGGCGTGATGCGTGATCACCAGATGGGCGGTTACCGGCCGGTTGTCGACGTCGACGACCCGGCCGCTGACCCGTGCCGTCGGCAACTCGTCGGCGGTGAGTTCGATGCGGAGCTCGTCATCGCTCGGCGCGA
>JAGQRA010000730.1 GCA_020425885.1 Planctomycetota bacterium
CCGACTCTGAGCATAGAGAAGGGCGGTGCCATGCGCTTCGAGAACCGCTCGGTCGATTTCGACGGGTTGAAGACCATGCTGGCCAAGTATTCGGGCGAGGAAAAGCTCAAGATCCATGCCGACGCCAAGGTCGACGCCCTGACCGTGTCCAAGGTCATGAAGGTCGCCGCCGAGGCCGGCATCCTGCAGTTCGTGCTGGTCACCCAACGGCGCGCCGACGGCGGCTGACACCGTGCTGCGCTCGACCCGTCGATCCCTGGTGTGGATAGGGCTGCTGGCGTTCTCGGCGGTTATCCACGCGCTCGTGTCGTGGCGGGTGGGACAGAAGATCGAGCCGCTGGTGCCACCGCCGCCGCAGGAAGCGGAAGTCCAGATCGTGATGGAGCAGCCGCCCGAGCCGCTCATCGAGAAGCCCGAGCCGCCGGAGGAGCAGCTCGAATTCCAGGAGGAACTGGAACTCGATCCGCCCGAAATCCTGATCGCGCCCAAGGCCGTGGCGCCGCCACCGCCGGACGTGACCGTGGCGATGAAGGCGCAGTCGGGCGGTTTCGAGGGCATCGAGATCCCGAGCGGGCTCGGCGCTGTGCCGATCAGCGAGGGCAGCGGCATCGGCGGCTTCAAGACCGGCATCGGCAACGGCCTCGGTGACGGTACGGCACGTTTCGCCGCCTACGTCGCGGGCCTGCGCGAAGCGGGCCTGGACGTCGTGTTCTGCATCGATGCCACGGGCTCGATGGGCTGGGTCATCGACGAGGTCAAGGACCGCATCGAGGACATCTCGCAGATCGTGCGCTCGCTGGTGCCGATCGCGCGTTTCGGTTTCGTCGCCTACCGTGATCGCGACGACCCCGAGTTCACCACCCGCGTACAGCCGCTGACCTACAGTACGGCCAAGCTCTACCGCTTCCTGTCCAACCTCAAGGCGGCGGGCGGCGGCGACTGGTTCGAGGCCATCGACGCCGGCCTGCAGTCCGCCATCGAGGAATCCGGCTGGCGCCTCGGCGCCCGCAAGCTGATCATTCTGATCGGCGACGCCCCGATCAAGGACGACCAGTTGTCCAAGGTCGTGCGCCAGGTCGAGGGGTTCGTGCGCCGTGGCGGCACGGTGTCCACGCTCGACGTCAGCGACCAGGCCAATCCGCACCTGCTCGAAGCCAAGGTCGGGCGCAAGGTCGCGCGTGCCCTCTACCGCAGTGCGCCGATGCACGCCTTCCTCGTCATCGGCGAAGCGGGTCGCGGTGACACCGCGACCCTGGATGGCGAGGTCAAGCTCACCAAGCGCCTGATCAAGCTCATCATGGGCGACCAGTTCGCCAACGAGATGCAGGCCCTGCTGGACGTGCTGTGATGACGAGCGCGACCCGTTCCACCCTTGCTCACCTGCTGCGGCCGCACACGCTCGGCGCAACCCTCACGCTGGTGCTGGCCGTCTTCGCCGCGGCCGGCCTGGCCGACGAAGCCGGGGCGATCGCCAAGACGCAGGCGCTGCTCGAACAGCTCAAGCTGCAGCCCGAACCCAAGGAATTCGCCCGTGTTGCCAACGAGGTCGGCCCCGTCATCGACGAGGTCCGCCAGTCCGATGCCTCCGACGCGGAGCTGAAGAAGCTGCGCGACCTGCTCAGCGCGATGCGCAAGCAGACCGAGCAACGCCTGTCCGCGCTGGAGGCCGCGGCCGGCGAGGACGAAGCGGCGCTCGAGCGCCTCTACCGCTCACAGGACTGGGACGACATCAGCTTCAGCCTGGCCGCGTTCCCCTACTGGCGCGCCTGGATGGACCTCGAGATCGCCCAGGGCATCAAGGACGAGGGCCTGCGCACGCAGGCCCTGTTGCCGGCGATGAAGGGGTTCCGCGCCGCCTCGATGCAACTGTTCCGGCCGGGCCTGGTGTACGGCGGCTGGCTCGGCGTCGGCTATACCGAGATGGCGCAGGGGCGCATCGATCGCGCCCGGCAGATTTTCCAGAGCCTCGAACAGGCCCTGTCCTCGGAAGCCGATTCGCCCATTCGCGAGGCCGTGCAACTCGAACTGCGCCTGCTCGAGGCGCGCAGCGGTGATGTCCGCGACGTCGCGGTGAAGGGCAACATCGATGACAACGAGGCCAAGATCATGCGCATCGAGGCCTTCGCCCTGTTACAGGAGAGCCGTAAGGCGGGGGGCCGTCCCGAGGCCGCGGCGCGACGCCTCAAGGCCCTGATCCAGGCCGGGCGGGTCGACCAGTCCCTGGTCCACGACATGATGACCTACGCCCAGGAACTCTCCAGCGTCGACATCGGACCGTGGACCGATCTCGCCGGCGCCGAGTTCGCCCTGCAATACGACCACTACTACAACGCCATGCAGAAGTACGAGGCGTTCTTCAACAACGTCGTCGTGCCGCGCGGGGTCGACCTCGATTACTACCGTTACCGCTGGGCGGTGGCGGCCTACAAGGCGGAGATCTACCAGCCGGCGATCGAGCAGCTCGAAAAACTGCTGCGCAAGAAGGACCTCGCCGAGGAAACCAACAAGGCCGCGACCAAGCTGCTCTACGCCGTCTACGCCGCGCGCGAGGCCTCGGGCGGCTCGATCGCCAACCGCAAGTCGCTGCGCATCGCCGCGCAGCGCTTCGTCCAGCAGAGCCCGCAGGATCGCGATGCCGATTCCGCCCGTCTGATGATCGCGCAGACCGCCAACAATGCCGCGACCGCGCTGCAGTCGCTGAGCGGCATCAAGTCAGCGAACAAGATGAACGGCGATGTCGAGCGTACGGCGTATGCCATCATCGCGCGCGATTTCAGCGACAAGATCGCGCGCGGCAAGCGCGATGCGGCCATCGGTACCGCCAAACAGGGCATCGCCGCCTTCCAGAAACTGCCCAAGGCAGACAAGGCCGACCCGTTCAATTTCGCCATCCTGCTGCAGATGCGGGCACTGGTCGATCCCAACCCCACCGCGGTGCTCGAGGCCCTCGACCAGATCGAGAAGAAGGGCACCAACAATCTCGATATCCGGCGCGCCCTGGCGTGGTCGCGCCTGCAGCTCTACGACCGTCTCGGCGACCAGGCCAAGGTCGCCGAGTTCATCGGCCAGCTCGCCGCCGATGGCATCCCGAGCTGGCAGATGGAATTCCTCTACCCCTGGATCGCCGAGCGCAAGGACACCGCGCAGCGCCTGCAGCTCGCGCGCCTGGTCGCGCCGGCGCTCGCCGACCAGCCGGACATGGACAAGCGCGTACGCAGCCTGATCATCGAGGCCTTGATCGAGACCGGTGACGATGCCACCGCCTACGACGAGGCGCGTGCCTTCACCAAGCAGCATCCGAGTTCCGGGGACGCCTGGAGCCTGCTCGCGCGCACCGCCGAGGCCGTCGACAAGCCGTTCGAGGCCGACAGCGCCTGGCAGGTCATCACCGACAAGGCCGTGCCGACCATGGCCATCTGGTGGGAAGGCATGCTCAACCGCATCCGCATCCGCAACAACTCGACGCGCCCCGAGGAATCCTGCCCGTTGTTCGACGAGATGGCCAAGAGCCTCGATTACCTGCCGGCAGACCGCAAGTCGGAATACGAATCCGTCCGCGCCGCGGCGCGCTGCGGGACCCAGACGGCCGCCGCGGCCGAGTAGACCTGGTGGCCGCGTAGCGCGGACCGCCGTCGCGACACTTCGACGCCGTGCAGCACATCCCCGTCACCGTCCTGACCGGCTTCCTCGGCAGCGGCAAGACGACGCTGCTGCGCCGCCTGCTGGAAGACCCGGCTTTCACCGACACCGCCCTGATCGTCAACGAGTTCGGCGAAGTCGCCATCGATCACCTGCTGGTCGCCGACCTCGCCGAAAACATCGTCGAGCTGCGTGACGGCTGCCTGTGCTGCACCATCCGCGGCGACCTCGTGATGACCCTGCGCGACCTGTGGCAGCGCCGCTGCCTGGAGGAAGTCCCGCCGTTCGCGCGGGTGGTGGTGGAGACCACCGGCCTCGCCGATCCGATCCCGCTGCTGCACACCCTGATGGCCAACGCGCCGCTGATGAAGGTCTACCGCCTCGACGCCGTGGTGTGCGTGCTCGACGCCCAGCACGGTGCGGCGACGCTCGCCGCCCACGACACGGCGCTGCGCCAGCTCGCCCTGGCCGACCTCGTCGTCCTCAGCAAGACCGACCTCGTCGATGCGCCCGCACGCGAGGCCATCGTCGCGCGCCTGCGCGAGGTCAACCCGCGCGCGGAACTCGTCACCGCCGTACAGGGTGACGTCGAGCCGGCGGCAATCCTCGATCGCGGCCTGTTCCAGCCCGCCCCGCGCGCGGCCGACGTGCGCGCCTGGTGGGGCGACGGAGAACGCGCCTGCGAGGAGCCCGGGCACGCGGATCACGCCGTGCACGATCACGGCGCGGAGTACATGACCCACGTCATCCGTCACCCGGCGCCGCTCAGCATGGCCGGCACGGCGGTCTTCCTCAACCGCGTGGTCAACCTGTTCGCCGACGACATACTGCGCATCAAGGGCATCGCCGCATTTCGCGACAAGGGTAGCGGTCCTGCCGTGTTGCACGCCGTGCAGAGCAAGTTCTACCCTGTGAGCTGGCTCGAGGACTGGCCCGATACCGATCATGACAGCCGCCTGGTCTTCATCGGGCGGCATCTCGATACCGCGCGCATCGATGAATTGTTTGCCGCGCTGTGTGTCTGAATTCCTATAGGGATCGTTGAGGAGAGACCGATGATACGCATCAGAAAATACACCCCGGACTACGCGCGCCGCCGTTTTCTCGAGAAGAGTGCGGCCGGGCTGTTCGGCGCCGGGGTACTTGCGCCGGTCTGGACAACGGCGGCCGAGAACGGCGACATGACCAAGTCCTACCCGGAGGAATTGCTTTCCATCGAGCAGTACACCAAGGGTGCGCTCAAGCCGGGCGACGTCATCAATGCCGACAACGTCGACCTCGTGCAGGACCTGCTCGACCCGGTGCGCTACCTGCAGATCAAGCAGCAGGGCCGGGTGCTGGGCGTGGTGCCGGCGACCACCGACATCACCAAGCTGAGTCCGATGGAGTACATCGAGGCGACCTTCCGTCACAAGGGCATGGCGCGCTTCGACGACACCGGCAACGTGGTGGTGGGCGACGGCAAGCCGTGGGTCGGCGGCAATCCCTTCCCCGAACCGACCAACGCGACCGAACTGTTCGCGGCCATCACCCTGACCTGGGGCCGCCACGACGTTTCCTTCTACCCGGTCAAGACCTTCGAGCAGGAAGCGGACGGCCGCATTGGCTACCGTTACGAGCTCGTGTGGTGCGAGTTCGCGCCCACCGGCCGGGTCAGCGTCGACCCCATGCCGTACTGGCCGGGCCACGAGGACAAGCTGCGCTACCAGTCGGTGCTGTTCACCATCCCGCAGGACTACAAGGGTTCGTCCTTCCTCAACGTGTGGCCTTACGACCAGCGCCAGTTCCCCGAGCTGCAGGGCTACCTGCCGCAGTTCAAGCGCGTGCGCCGCTTCCCCACCAGTCAACGCTTCGAGCCGCTGCTGCCCGGCTCGCATCTCTATTTCTCGGATACCTGGGCAGCCGGCGACCCGTTCCTCACCTGGGGCAATTACAAGGAGGTCGCGCGCGGCCCGTTCCTCGCCGGCCTGACCGAGAACTGGGATGCGGACGACGAGAACTGGGAGGGCAAGACCCACGGCGGGCCCCAGGGCAACCAGTTCTGGGATACCAACGTCGAACTCGTCCCGGAGGCCATCGTGTGCGAGGCCGAGCCGACCGGCTACGCGCGGGCACCGATCAGCAAGAAGCGGGTGTGGTTCGATGCCCGCACCGGCCTGCCCATTCTCATGGTCACCTATGACCGCAAGGGCGATCCGTTCAAATCCTTCGATGGCGCGTACTCGGTCTACGACAACAAGGGCAAGCAGGTCATGGACGGCAAGTATCCCTACTGGTCGTGGACCCACGTCCATGCCCACGACGTGCAGAGCAACCACATGTCGCGGCTCAAGCAGGTCAAGGAGATCTCGGGTGGCTGGTCGTGGTGGGTCAACCGCGGCGTCGAGGTCTACGACGAGTTCCTGACGGTCGCGGCCTTGCGCCGTCTCGGGACCTGAGGTTCGCCGACGCTCCTGCGATCAGCGTGGCTTCGCCCCGGCACGGGGCCAGACCCCGTCCGGGGTCTGACCCCGTCCGGGGTCTGACCCCGACAACGCCCACCTGACCACCGCGGCTTCTCCCCGTCGACAGCGACTTGGCCGCAAGCGCGGCACCAGCCTCAGCTACCGTTACGGGCCAGCGAATCGAGTTCGTCCCAGCGCTGCATGGCCCGGTCGAGGTCCTCGCGGCGGGCGGCGAGTTCGGCCAGGCGCCGTTCCACCGTCTCGTAGGCTTGCTCGTAGAACGCCGCGTCGGTGGTGACTTCCTCCAGCTCTGCAACCGCGGCTTCCAGTTCCTCGATCCGCGCCGGCAGGCCGTCGAGTTCGTACTGCAGCTTGTAGCTCAGCTTGGCCGGTCGCCTGTCCGCCGGCGGCGCGGCCGGCGCCGCCGGCGTGGCGGTCGGCTCGGCAGGGCGCACGTCGCGTGCCGGCGCCTCCGCCTCGCTGACGGCCAGCCCGCGTCCCTGGCGCAGCCAGTCGCTGTAACCCCCCGGGTAACGCCTGACCTCGCCGTCGGCCTCGAAGACGATGGTGCTGGTGACGACGTTGTCGAGGAAGGCGCGATCGTGGCTGACCACGATCACCGTGCCCTGGTACTCGGCGAGCTGCGCTTCCAGCACTTCCAGCGTCTCGACGTCGAGATCGTTGGTCGGCTCGTCGAGGACCAGCAGGTTGCTCGGCCGGCTGAACAGGCTGGCGAGGATGACCCGGTTGCATTCGCCGCCCGAGAGGTAGCCGACCGGGGTCATGGCACGGCGTGCGGAAAACAGGAAGCCGCGCAGGTAGCCGACGACGTGGCGCGGCTTGCCGTTGACTTCGATGTAGTCGCGGCCGTCACCGACGATGTCGGCCACGCTGCGGCGCGGATCGAGTTCGCGACGGAGCTGATCGAAGTAGCCGATCTCGAGGTTCTCGCCGAGCTTGACGCTGCCCGA
>JAGQRA010000731.1 GCA_020425885.1 Planctomycetota bacterium
AGTACCGACTGACGGTTCCCAACAACCCTGGCCTCGTCGGCATGCACTTCTTCAACCAGGCGTTGGCGCTCGACCCCGGCGCCGGCAACGTTCTCGGCGCGGTCGTCTCCGACGCCGCGGAGGGCGTCATCGGTCACTGGTAGCACGGAGATGGCGCTCGCCCGAGTGCGAATCGGCCGACCCGGGCGGTTCCATGCTCGTGGATCGTCGCGCCGTCGCAGTCCACCGACGCCTTGCCGCCGGCGCGCCTTTCACCGACAGTTCGGCCATGCGCCATCATGCCCTCGCCCTGGCCTGCCTCGCGACCTCTCTGCTCTGTGCCCAGGACGAACCGGATCCGTTCGGCCACTCGCGTCACGGCTCGGAGTTCGACGAAGGGCCGCGGCAGGCGGCCTACCTGATGCCGGGGATGAGCGCGGCGGTGCACTTCCCGGTCGCGGGGCTGTCGGCCGAGGCGCAGCTGTTCTTCGACCAGGCGATGACCCAGCAACACGGCTTCTGGTACTACGAGTCGGAACGCAGCTTCCGCCAGGTCGCGAAGCTCCGGCCCGACTGCGCCATGGCCTACTGGGGCATGGCGATGGCCAACCGCGATCTGCCGGTGCGCGCCGCCGGGTTCACCGCCAACGCCGTCATGCGCGCCACGGACCTGCCGCGCAACGAGCGGCTGTGGATCGAGGCCTGGGCCAGGTACTACGACATCGACGAGGCCAGGCAGGGCGAACTGCGGAGCGGCGATGGCGAGCGTGTCGCCAAGGCCAAGGAGGCGATCGCGGCGGCGACGGGCGAGCGTGAGAAGGACAACAAGGAGAAGAAGAACCGGCGCGAACTGCGTCTGCTCGAGGACCTCGACACCATCGTGCACGAGTTCCCGGACGACCTCGAGGCCAAGGCGCTGCTGGCCGTTCACATCTGGTACGCCTACGGCTGGGGCGGCGGCGTTGCGATCAGCTCGTACGGCGCGGTCGACGCGCTGCTCGATCAGGTGTTCGACAAGGAACCGCTGCACCCGGCGCATCACTACCGCGTCCACCTGTGGGATCAGCGGGTCGCCGATCGCGCGCTGGCCTCGGCGGCGGTGATGGGCAGCACCGCGCCGGCGATCGCGCACCAATGGCACATGGCGGGGCACATCTACGCCAAGCTCGATCGTCACGCCGAGGCGGCGTGGCAGCAGGAGGCCTCGAGCCGCGCCGATCACGCCCACATGCAGCGCGACCGCGTGATGCCGTTCGAGATCCACAACTACGGTCACAACCAGGAGTGGTTGTGCCGCAGCCTGTCGCACGTCGGTCGCTGGCAGCAGGCGCTCGAGCTGGCCAAGAACATGGCCGAGCTGCCGCGGCATCCGAAGAAGAACCGTCCGGCCAAGGGCGGCGACATCGCCGGCTATGCCCGGCAGCGCATCGCCATGGTGTGCGAGGACCACGAGCTCTGGGCCGAGGCGGTCGCGTTGTGTCGCGACGGCTACCTCGAGTCCGGCGGTGATCTGAAAGGCGAGGTGGCGCGGCTGTCGTTGCTCGGCCGGGCGCTGTTCCGCCTCGATCGGTCGGACGAGGCCGAGCGTGTCGTCGCCGAGGCCGATGCGCTGCTGGTCCGGGCGCGCGCCGAACGGGCGGCGGCGATCGACGGGGCCGAGGACGCGGCGATCGCGGCTTCGAAGGACCGGGCCGCGACCGACAAGGCCATCGACGAGGCCTGGCGCAAGAGCACGGTCGGCGTCGGGCAGGTGCTCGACCTGCAGCGCGAGCTGCGCGGCGAACGGTCGCTGGCGGCGGGAGATGCCACAGCGGCGGCGGCCGAGTTCGAGGCCGTGAAGGGCATGTCGAAAGCGCTGCTCGCCGACGTCCGGATCAGGGCCGGCCAGGCCGACAAGGCCGTCGAGCTGTTGGAGAAGGAGGTCAAGGCCCGGCCCGGTCGGCTGCCGACGCTGCGTCGTCTGGTGACGGCCCACCGCGCGGTCGGCGGCGATGCAGCGGCGCAGCGGGTGCGCGAGCTCGAGGCGCAGATCGCGGCGATCCCGGCCGACATCGCCGCGTTCGGCGCCGACTTCGGCTCGCGGCCGCCGCTGGAGTCGCTCGGTCCGTTCCGCTGGCACCCGACCAGGGCACCCGCGCTCGAGCTGCCCGTCGCGGGTGGGGGCACGTTCCGGCTCGACGGCGGGCAGCCGACGTTGGTGGTGTTCTACCTCGGCTTCGGTTGCCTGCACTGCGTCGAACAGCTGCAGGCGATCGCGCCGCTGGCCGAGCGGTTCGCGGCCGCCGGGATCCGCATCGTCGCCGTCGGCTCCGATACGGCGGCGAAGGCATACGAGTCGCTGCAGGCGCTCGACGAGGGTGAGCGCTTCCCGTTCCCGCTGCTCGCCGATCCCGAGCTCTTGGCCTTCAAGACCTGGCGCTGCTTCGACGACTTCGAGGTCATGCCGTTGCACGGCACGTTCCTCGTCGACGGCGACGGTCGCGTGTGCTGGCAGGACATCTCGTTCGAGCCGTTCACCGAGGTCGAGTGGCTGCTCGGCGAGTGCCGCCGTCTGCTGGCGCTGCCGGCGGCGTCCGGCGCCAGGTGACGAACCGGCTCGAGGTCGATCGCAAGTAGTGGTCTGCGCCGTTGCTGACGACACCTCGGCGTGGCATCCTCTGCCTTCCCGCCAACCACCCACCCGCCACCGGAGGCACGTTTGGTCGTCATACCTCGCAAGCAGCGATCCAAGGACAAGGTCATTCCCGATCGCCGCAGTCTCGGCTTGATCCTCAACGGGCTGCGCGCCAGCGGCAAGACGATCATCCTGACCAACGGCGTCTTCGATCTGCTGCACGTCGGCCACACGCGCTGTCTCGAGGACGCGCGATCACGCGGCGACTACCTCGTCGTCGCCTGCAACAGCGACAAGTCGGCCGAGGCGCTCAAGGGCAAGGGCCGACCCGTGCTGCCGCTGGCCGAACGCATGGAGATGCTGTCGGCGCTGTCGTTCGTCGACTACGTCACGGCGTTCGAGGAGGAGACCGCGGATGCGCTGCTCGAGCAGCTGCAGCCGACCCTCTACGCCAAGGGCACCGACTACACCATCAAGACGTTGCCGGAGCGGGACACGATCAAGGCGCTCGGCATCAAGGCCGTGTTCGTCGGCGACAAGAAGGGGCACTCGACCGCGAAGCTGATCCAGAAGGTGCAGAAGATGCAGACGGCCGCCGGCGCCGCGAAGAAGGTCGCGAAGCCGGCAGCCAAGAAGGCGGTCGGCAAGAAGACGGCCAGGAAGGCCGCCAGGTAGGCACCCGCATGCGGCTCCCGGCGCTGCTGGTCCTCGGCTGCGGTCTGCTGCCGATCTCGCTGCCGGCGCAGAGCGTCAACGAGCAGCTGCAGAAGCGCTACGAGAAGGCGCACAAGGAGGAGCTGCTCGCGTCCGGCCAACGCCACGTCAACCTGGGCTGGGCGATCCGCAAGACCGGCCTGCAGCAGCAGGCCACCTACCAGTTCGTGCGTGCGGTCGAGGTCTCCGAGGGCACCCACGGCGGCGCCAACATGGTGCTCAACATCGTGCGCACCTACGGCGAGGCGTTCTGGCGGAAGGCGCGCAAGAAGCCGACGCGGGCCGCGCTCGCCGGCTACAGGAAGCGCGCGTCCGCGATCGAGAAGGCCGACCGCAAGGGGCAGGTCGACCTGGCCCGGGATGCCGAGCAGGCCCGGTTGCAGGATCGGGCCCGAGAGCACTGGCTGGCGGCCCTGCGCCTCGGCGCCGAGCTGGTGATCACCGACAAGGGCGCCAAGATCGACGGCAAGAAGGTGTCGGACGAGACGGTGGCCTGGCTGCAGCAGCAGACCCTCGAGGTCGATGGCAAGCGGGCGTTCGATCCCGGGGCGCAGACGGCGCCGAAGCTCTCGGGCGTGAGCGAGGTGGCGAGCGAGGAGCTCGTCGTGCGCACCGATCTCGGCGCCGAGGTCGCGAAGGACCTGCACGCGCTCGGCCTGGCGCTCTGCGAACCGCTCGAAGAGCGCTTCGATGGCGTGCCGGTGAAGGCGCTGCGGTTGTTCGTGTTCGCCAAGCGCGCCGACTACGAGAGCTACCTCGCCGGGCTCGGCCACAAGGACACGGCCGGCCGCGGACTGTGTGACTACGGCACCTACCAGACGCTGGTCTGCGCCGAGGGGCTCGAGGCGCCGGATCTGCAAGCGATCGTGCTGCACGAGCTGACGCACCTCTACTTCTTCGGCTGCTTCCCGATCGCGATGCCGGATTGGTATGCCGAAGGCCTGGCCGAGACCTACGGCGGGCAGGGCACGTTCGGCTGGCAGGGCGGCAAGCTCACGGTCGGCGGACCGATGCGCGCCGACCGCATCGCGGCGGTCGTGGCGCAGCCGTTGCCGCTGGCCGAGCTGTTCGTCGCCGACGCGATGCAGATGCTGCGCACCGACGACGAGCGCGGTCTGCGTTTCTACACGCAGTGCCAGCTGCTGCAGCGCTTCCTGCTGCAGCCGGACAATCCCTGGCGCGAGCGGTTCCTGTGGTGGGAGAACGAGTGCTGGGGCACGCTGGCCGGGTCGTCCTCGACCATCAGGCTCGGCGACGCCGCGCCGGCCAAGGCCTCGTTCGCGCGCCTGTTCGACGAGGATCGGGATCGGCTCGAGAAGGCCTTCGTGGACTGGCTCGCCGGTCAGTGAGAGGCGTCGCCGCCCTTCGTGTGTCGCGGCGCTGTCACCGGCGCGAGGGAGCGGGATCAAGGCCGTCGCTGGCCGGCGTCGATGTCGTGCCGACATGGTGGCCAGCGCCGCACCACAACCGATGTCTCAGGGCTACTTCGCCATTCCGCTCTCGGGATTGGCGGCGCAGGACGCATTGACCTTCCCGCTCTACCTGCGTACGGCGGAGCAGGCCTGGGTGCTGTATCGGCCGGCGACCGCCAAGCTCGATGCGTCCCAGGTCGGGCGTCTGCAGGCCGAGGGCATCGCCCAGCTCTTCATCCGCAACGCCGATCGCGGGCTCTACTTCTCGCGGGTCGGCGACGCGCTCGACGAGATCCTGCTCGAACGCGGTGTGCCACTCGAGGCGCGCGTCGACGTGCTGCAGGGAATAGCGACGCAGATGGCCGAGTCGTTGCTGGCGGCGCCGCCGGACCGGGCCGGGATCGCCAAGGCCCGCAAGGTGATGATCGCGACCAGCGGGCTGATGCTGCGCGAGAACGGCGGCTTCTCGGCGATGCGCCGCATGATGTCGGGCAGCAAGGAGCTGGCCCACCACAGTTTGACGGTGGGGTTCCTGTGCATGGGACTCGCGCGCAACATGCTCGGCGCCGACTCGAACGCGCTGATGACCGCGGGGCTCGCCGGTCTGCTGCACGACGTCGGCAAGATCGGTCACGAGAGCACGGGCAGCGATCCCGAACACGTCATGCGCGGGGCGGACTACCTGCAGGGTCTCGGTCTGCCGGAGCCGGTCGTCGAGGCCGCTCGCCTCCATCACGAGCGCTGGGACGGCTCGGGCTTCCCGTACGGACTGAGCGGCGTACAGGTGCCCGAGGTGGCCCGCGTCGTCGCCGTGGTCAACACGTTCGACAAGGTCTATTCGGGGCAGCGGCCGCGGGTCGGCGTGTTCGACGCGCTGCGCATCCTCGCCCAGGCCTATCGCGGTTGTTTCGAACCGAAGCTGGCCGCCGGCCTCATCAGCCTGTTCCGGTAGGGCTACGCTTCGACCCCGAACGCCCGCCAGTAGACGTCGGCGTGCTCGGCGCGCAGCGTGGCTTCGTCATGGAAGCCGTACAGGCAGGCGATCGTGCGCAGACCGAGCGCCTTGCCCGCCCGCACGTCCTGGATGCCGTCGCCGACCATGACCGCGCCCTGCGGTGAGGCGCCGAGACGCTCGAGCGCGAGCCGCAACGGCGCCGGGTCGGGCTTTCTTTGCGGCAGCGTGTCGCCGCCGACGACCGCGCCCATCATGGCAGCGAGATCCAGATGCTCGATGATCGGCGTGGCGAACCGTTCGGGCTTGTTGGTGACCACGGCGAGCGGGTGGCCCGCGGCGTGCAGTCGATCGAGATGTTCGCGCGCGCCGGGGTAGAGCCGTACCGACACCGTGCATTGCTCGCGGTGGTGCTCGGCGTACTGGGCGAAGGCGGCGTCGAGGAAGGCCTCGGTCGGTTCGGGCATGACCGCGGCCAGCGCCCGCCGCAGCAGCACCCGGGCGCCGTCACCGACGAACGTCCGCACCGTCGCCAGGTCGGCGGCATCGAGTCCGTGCCGGGCGCGGACGTGGTTGGTGCTGGCGGCGATGTCGTCCAACGTGGCGGCGAGCGTGCCGTCGAGGTCGAACAGGAAGGCTGGGGCTGGGGTCACGACGACCGTCGGTATACTGTGCCGCGCCGATGAAGTCCGCCCGCCTGTCGCTGCTCGCCCTGCTCACGTTCACCTCGTGCGGCGTGGTCCATGAATGGAACGAGGTCCAGTCGGTGCCGATGACGCTGGCCGATTGCTACGACGGCATCGTCGACACGGCGACGACCGTCGGTCTCGTGCCCGACATCTCGGTCTGTGACCGCGGGCTCGCCATCTGGCAGTCGAAGTGGCGCGAGGTGTCGTTGCGGCCGTTCGGCCTCGGCCGTTTCCGGCTGCGGGCCGAGGTCCTGCTCGAGGAAGGTTCCGCCGAACGCGGCTGGGTCGTCCAGTTCGCCTTCGAACGCGAGAAGGTCGGCGACCCGCGCCGGGAGCGCAGTCCGATCGAAGAGGATTGGCAGGCCGATGGTCAGGACCGCGAGAAGGAAGCCCTGTTCGGCGAGCGGCTGCGGCGGCGGGTCGGGGTGAAGACCTGACCCCTGCGGTCACAGGCGCGTCGTTCGCGAATCGGCCCGGCTCTCAGGAAGCCCCCTTGGCAACGGTGGCCCGAACTTCGCGAGACCGATTCCCGGCCCGGGTGTTGCCCGCGGCAGGCCGCTGCCGATCCTAACCGGAGCACCATGCCCGAACTGTCCGTCCTGATCGTCAACTACAACACCTGGCGCGAGTGCATCGGCGCCGTGCGTACGTTGCGTGAACACGGGCCGGTCCGTCCCGATGGCACGCCGATGCCGTTCGAGTGCATCGTCGTCGACAACTGCTCGCCGATGCGGGCGCCGGGACAACAGCAGGCGCTCGAGGCCGAGCTGCGGCTCCTGGCCGAGGAGCAGGGTGATGCCGAGGCCGGCCGCTTGATCATGCACCCCGAGAACGGCGGCTACAGCAAGGGCATGAACCTCGCCTTCGCGCACAGCCGCGGCCGCTGGATCCTGGTCAGCAATCCCGACCTCGTGTTCACGCCGGGGCTGATCGAGCGGCTGCAGCGCCACCTCGAGAACGACCCGAAGGCCGGCATCGTCGTGCCGAAGGGGTTCTGGGATCTCGGCTTCTCGGGGCGGCTGCCGCCGAACACGTTGCCGACGTTGACGGATGTCGTCATCACCACGCTGGCGACCTATTCGCCGCGGCTCAGCGAGTGGCACGCCCGACGTCTGGCGCGGTCCTGGCTGCGCGTCTGGCAGGCCGACCGGCCGCTGGCGTTGCCGATGATGTCGGGCTGTCTGTTCCTGATCGAGCGGTCGTTCTTCGAGTCGATCGGCCTGTTCGACGAGCGCTACCCGCTCTACTACGAGGACGCCGACCTGTCGATGAAGATCCGCAAGGTCGGCCGCACCGTGACCCAGGTCCCCGACGCCGAGCTGGCGCACTTCGTCAACCGCTCCGGCATGTCGGACCCGACCACGATGTGGCAACGCCACGATCAGAGCCGCGTCCTCTACTACGAGAAGTGGTACGGGCGTCTCGGCACGGCGATGTTGCGCTGGTCGCAGAAGATCATGTCGTCGCCGCGGCTGGCACGCTGGCGCCGGCAGGCGCCGCACGGCCCGGTCCACGACCTCGGCGCCAGCGTCGATCGCCCGGTCATCGAGCTGCCGCGGCACTGCGACCGCTACCTGCTGCTGATGTCGCTCGACCCGCGCTTCTACCTGTCCGGCGGCATGCTGCTCAGCGGGCAGCGCTGGACGCCCGACGACCGCATGTGGTCGAACTTCCACTACGCGACGTTCTACTACACGGTCTACGACCTCACCGACGGTCGCTTCGAGCAGCTCGGCAAGTGGCGCTATCAATGCCTCTCGCACCTCGGTGAGCCGACGCCGGCGGGGCTTCAGGATCGGGCCCAGAAGGCTGCCCAGGAGGCGACCGTCGCGGCGGAGGCGGGCAAGGGAGAACGTCCGTGAGCGCGCCGGTGTTGTCGGTGGCGGTGCTGAGCTGGAACACGAAGGAGCTGACGCTCGCCTGTCTCGCCGCGCTGTTCGCCGAGGAGCCGCGGCACGCACGCGAGGTGATCGTGGTCGACAACGGCAGCGCCGACGGCTCGCCCGACGCGATCGCCGCGGCGTTCCCGCAGGTGAAGCTGGTGCGCAACGCCGACAACCGCCTCTACGCCGCCGGCAACAACCAGGGCGCCGAGGTCGCGACCGGCGAGTTCTTCTGCACCCTCAACTCCGACACCGAGGTCCGCCCCGGTGCGCTCGATCGCCTCGTCGACTTCCTGATCGAGAACGGCGACTACGGCGCGGCGGCGCCGAAGCTCATCGACCCGGACGGCAGCGTGCAGCACGCCTGCCAGCGGTTCCCGACGTTGCTGACGGCGCTGTGCTTCGACTCGTGGTGGGGGACGTTCTGGCCCGGCAGCAGGATCCAACGGCGCTACCTGATGCGCGACTTCGACCACCTCGATTCGTGTGACGTCGACCAGCCGCCGGGAGCCTGCTTCATGATGCGGCTCTTGGAATGGCGCGAGCTCGGCGGCCTCGACGAGCAGCTGAGCCTGTTCTACAACGACGTCGACATCTCGCTGCGCCTGCGGCAGCGCGGTCGGCTGACGCGCTACCTCGCCGCTGCCGAGGTGCTGCACCATCGCGGCGCCTCGACCCGCAACTTCGCCAAGATGCTGGTGATCTGGCACAAGAACCGGTTCGCCTACTACGGCAAGCACTACGGCCGGCTCGGCCGGCTGTGGATCCGGGTCTGCGTGCGGCTGCGCATCTGGGAGGAGTGGTGGAAGATCGGCCGCCGGCATCGCGGCAACGCGGGCCTTCGTCAGGCCGAGCGCGCGCATCTGAAGCAGGCCTCATCGGAGCTGTGGTCGTCGTGAAGGTCTGCTTCCTCTGCAGCAATCACCTGCCCGAGGCGCGCGGTGGCACCGAGCAGGTGACCGAGGCGCTCGAGCAGGAATACCGAAGGCGCGGCGTCGAGGTCGTGGTGATCGCCAGCAGCGACGTGCCGGACCCGGACGGAACGGTCGCCCTCGAGCGGTGGCGGGGCACCCCCGTGCACCGCATCCACAAGCGCCGCGACGAATGGGACAACAGCGGCTTCGTGCGCCCGCGCCTGCTCGGCATCGTGCGCGAACTGCTCGGGCGCGAGCGGCCCGACGTGTTGCACGTGCACTCGACGGCGGCTCTCGGTACCGGCTGTGTCGCGATCGCGCACGAGCTCGGCATCCCGATCGTCTGGACGTTCCATGATCTGTGGACGACCTGCGCGCGCTACTTCAGGTTGCCGCTGCCGGGCATCCGTTGTCCGGCCGGACCCGCTCTCGAAGCCTGCGTCGACTGCATCGACCTCGAGGTGGGGGCCGGCCGCGTCAGGGTCGAGGCGGCGTTGCTGGAGCGCGGCCGGCGGGTGCGCGCCGACCTCGAACTGGCCGCGGTCTGCACCGCCCCGAGCCGGGCGACGGCACGGACGGTCCGCGATTGCGTGCCCTACGCGCGCCCCATCCACGTCGTGCCGCACGGGCTGCTGCGCACCGTGCACGCCGAGGAGCGTACGGCCGGGCCGCGCCCGGGGTCGCCGCTGCGGGTCGGCAGCTTCGGTGGCCTCGGCGTCGAGAAGGGCATCCTCGAGCTGTGCGCTGCGGTCCGCGGGCTCACCTGCGAACTGCACCTGACCGGTCGTCACCTCGGCCCGGCCGGCGAAGCCGCGCTCGGCGACCTGCAGCGTTCGGGCATGACGGTGGTGCAGCGCGACGGCTACGGCCCCGGCGATCCGCACCCGGCCCGCGACCTCGACCTCGCGGTGTTCCCGTCGCGGTGTCAGGAGACCTACGGTCTGGTCGTCGACGAGGCGCTGGCCCACGGCGTGCCCTGTGTCGTCTCCGACAACGGCGCGCTCGCCGAACGCGCGGGCCAGCCCGGGGTCGTCGTCACCGCGCTCGCAAAGCTGCCGGCGACGCTGCACGATCTGGTCACCCGCCCCGACCGCATCGCGGCGCTGCGGCGGGCGATCCCGTCCGAGCTGCCGACGATCGCCACCGCCGCCGCGCGCTACCTCGAGTTCTACCGTTCGATCGCATGAATCACCTGTTCACACCGCTGTTGCCGCGCGAGCCGTTGCAGGCGCCGGTGCTCGTGCTCGCGGCGCACCCCGACGACGAGGTCATCGGCGCCGGCGGGATGCTGGCCTGGCATGCCCGGAAGGGGCACGCCGTCACCGTGGTCCACATGACGGATGGCGCCAAGGGCGACCCGAACAACCGTGAGAGCGACATCTGCGCCGTGCGCCGTCGCGAAGGCAAGGCCGCGCTCGAGCGACTCGGCCTCGGCGAGCCCGAGCACTGGGACCTCGCCGATGGCGAGCTGCCCGAGCGGCTGCCGGCGGTCACCGAACGTCTGCGCGAGCTGTTCGGCCGCGTGCAGCCGCGGACGCTCTACTCGTTCTGGTTCGGCGAGGCCCATCGCGACCATCGCGCCGTCGCGGTCGCGACCGCCGAGGCCGCCGCCGCCCTGCCCGACGACTGCCGCTGCCTGCTGTTCGGCGTCAACCACGTCGTGCCGGGTGGCGTGCTGTTCGACATCAGCGACACCTACCCGACCAAGTACCAGGCCCTCAAGGCCTACGCCTCGCAGAACGCCTACATCGACCTGCCCGGCATGAGCGAACACCGCGATCGGGCCGCGACCGTCAACCTCGACATCGGTGGGGTGCTCTATGGCGAGATGTTCGCCGATCTTCGACCCGCCGAGATGCCGCTGTGCAAGGACCGGGCGATCGCCCTGCATCGCATGCTGCTGAGGGACGAGTGAGCGCCATGGCCGAACACGACCCCGCCGGCGATGCCGCGGATCGGCGGGACGGCCGCCGCGACCGGCCCACCGTCTCGTTGGTGATCTCGGTCTGGAATCGCAAGGACGACCTGCGCGAGAACCTGCAGTCGATCGAGCGGCAGACCGTGCCGGCCGATCAGGTCGTCGTCGTCGACAACGACAGCACGGATGGCACGCCGGAGATGGTGCACGCCGAGTTCCCGTGGGTGCAGCTGATCCGCATGCCGCACAGCGCCTACGGTGCCTGCGAGACGTTCAACGTCGGCTTCGCGAGCGCCTTCGGCGATCTGATCGGCATCCTCGACGATGACGTGGTGTTGCCCGCGACCTTCGTCGAGCACATGGTCGGCAAGTTCGCGACCGAGCCCGAGACGACGGCGATCCTGTCGCCGAAGGTCGTCGAACCCGAGATGCCGGATTGGTATCGCGATTCGGAGAAGGTCAACACCGAGCGCTACCTGTCGACGTTCCGCGGCTGCGGTTCGATGGCCCGCGCCGCCGCGATCCGCCGGGCCGGCTGGTACGACATCCGCTTCTTCATCTTCGGCAACGAGCGCGACCTGACGACCCGGCTGCTCAACCTCGGCTATCGGGTCAAGATGTTCCCGACCGTCGAGGTCTTCCACAAGGCGCCGTTCGGCATGCGCCACGGCCGCCGCAGCCTCCACTTCCACGTCCGCAACTTCTGGCTCTACGCCTTCAAATACCTGCCGTGGAGCCAGGTGCTCGGCTTCCCGTTCGCCTTCCTGAAGAAGGGGCTCGGCGGCAAGAAGCAGCAGGACGGCGGCGAGGTCGCGGATGCAGTCGGCACCATCGGCCTGTTCGACAACATCAACAAGGTGCCCTGGGGCTATTGGATCTGCCTGAAGGCGACGATGGCCGCCGTGCTCCATCTCCCTTACTGCCTGCGGAACAGGCAGGTGTGTCGGCACGAGGACTTCGAACCGCCGCTGCGTTGAAGCCATGCCACGGCGCCTTCCGGTGTGGCGGCCCGGACCCGGGTCGATGGTCCGGCAGTTTTTTTCCAGAAGGTCTGGCCCTTTGGTCGAGCGATGTCGCCTTGCTGGTATCTCCGGATGCATGGTTCCGGAGAGACCTTGCCCGCCTGGCGTAGGCCTCGTGGGCGAGGACGAGACGAGAGATTTTGCAAGGGAAGGGTGGCTGCCGCTCCAATGGCAGCCTCCCTTTTTTTGTGAGTCGGGTTTTTTGCGAGTCCCGGCAGACGTTCGGGCGCGGCTGGGGTAACCAGGGTGGCCTCCGTGATCAGCGCCATCGTCGTCAACTGGAACGGCCGCGACTACCTGGCCCGCTGCCTCGATGCGCTGCTGGCCCAGGAGCCACCGCCCGACGAGATCCTGCTCGTCGACAATCACAGCGACGACGATTCGCGTGCCTTCGTGGCGGCGAACTACCCGATGGTCCGTGTCATCGACACCGGTCGCAACGGCGGGCCGTGCCTCGCCCGCAACCTCGGCGTCGCCGCCGCCAGCAACGAGCTGTGTCTGCTGATCGACAACGACGTCGTGCTCCATGCCGGCGCGCTGGCCGCGCTGCGGCGATGTCTCGCATCGGATCCGCGCGCGGCGATGGTGCAGGCGCGATCGTTCTGCGGCGATGACGACGGCGTCGTCCACTACGACGGCGGCGACCTGCACTTCCTCGGCACCCTGGTGCTGCACAACTGGTATCGGCCGCTGGCGCAGGCGAGCCGGCCCGACGGCCCGATCGGCGCCGCGATCGCGCTGTGCTTCCTGACCCGCAAGAGCGTCTACGACGAGGTCGGCGGCTTCGACGAGAACCTGTTCATCCTCTACGAGGACAACGAGTTCTCCTACAAGCTGCGCATGCGTGGCCACACCGTCTGGCTGTGTCCGGACGCGGCCTGCACCCACCTGGCCGGAACCGCCGACCTGTCGATGCGAGGCGAGGGCGCGCGCTATCCGTCGCGGCGGACCTACCTCCACAGCAAGAACCGCTGGTACGTGTTGCTCACCTGCATGCGCTGGCGCACGTTGCTGCTGACGATTCCGGCCCAGCTCGTCTACGGCGCGGTCTACGCCGCCTTCGGTCATCAACGCGGCCACGTCGGCGACTGGTGGCGCGGCAAGTGGGAACTGTTCAGGCTGATCCCGACCGCGGTGCGCGCGCGCAAGCTGGCCCAGCGCGGTCGCACCGTGCCCGACCGGCGCCTGCTCGTCAGCGCGCCGATGACGCTGAATCCGGGCCTCGCCGAGAAGGGCGGCAAGGCCATGCTGCGGCGCGGGCTCGACCGCTTCTTCGCCGGCTACTGGTGGTTGGTGCGGGGGCTCTGTGGCTGATCCGGGCGTGCCCACCGTCGCCGTGCTGCTGCTGAACTTCCGCCGGCCGGAGCTGACCCTGCAGTGCCTCGAGGATCTGCGGCGGGTGACAGGTGTCGCGCTGTCGGTGCTGGTGATCGACAACGGCTCCGGCGACGGCTCGGCCGCGGCCTTCACCGCCCGGCTCGGCGACTGGCAGGGCGGCGAGTGGGGCCATCGTCTCGAACTGCTCCTGCTCGAGCAGAACCTCGGTTTCGCCGGCGGCATGAACCGCGGGCTGGCCTGGGCCGACTCGCGGCGGTTGCCGTTCGTGCTCGTGCTCAACAACGACGTGCGGCTCGAACCGGATGCGATCGAGCCGCTGCTGCGGGTGCTCGAGAACGATGCCCGGGTCGCGGCCGTCGGGCCGACCGTGCTGCATCCCGATGGCACCGTCTGGGCCGAGGGCGGCCGCATCGCCTTCGCTCCCAATGCCCTCCGCCTGTGCGGTCACGGCGGCGCCCCGCGGCCGCGCGAGCACGGCCCCGAGGAGGTCGGCTTCCTGCCCTGTGCGATCGTGCTGTTCAGGACCGCGGAGCTGGCCGCCATCGGTGGCTTCGACGACAGCTACTTCATGTACTGGGAGGATGTCGAGCTCTGCAAGCGCCTGCGCGATCGCGGCGGCCGCATCGTCTGGCTGCCATGGGTGCGCGTCGAGCATGCCGCCGGCAGCTCGTCGGGCGGAGCCCGGTCGCCGCTGCGCAAGTACCTGATGGCCCGCAACGCCGTCCGCTATCTCGCGACCAACGGCAGCGTCACCGGCTGGCTCGGCTGGTTGGCATTCGACCTCCTGCTCTGGCCGCTGACCCTGCTGACCGGTCCGAAGGCGGCCATCGCCAAGCTCGAGGGCACCCTCGCCGGTCTGCGCGGCCGACCGATCGATGCCGCCACCATCACCCGGATGCTGGAGTACTGAACCCGCTGCCTTTCTCCAGACTCGCGCGTCGCCGCGGTCGTGCGGTGCGCGCAGTGTGGTACGTCGCCGCGAGAGCTGCGCGGGCATGGTCGGCGACCCGGGCGGCGAGTTCTTCGTCGGCGGCGAGCGCGGTCCGGGCGCGAATGACGAGCTGCCGTGCGGACTCGAGCGCGCAATCGAGATGGGCCCCGATCTCGGCGAACGTGAGCCCCGCCAGGTCGCGCAGCAGGAGGGCAGTGAGTGCATGCCGCCAGTCGGTGTTCCGCAGACGGGCCGGGACCCCGGCCGGTTCGGTCGTCGGCGCCACCCTCATGACTTTGGTCACCGCCGCGGCGGGGACCAGGGGCAAACCGGGCCTGGTCCCATCGGCCAGCCTGGCCTTGTATCGCAACCACTCCACGACCGCGTTCGGAGCTTCTCCGATCAGCAGGTCGACCGGGTCGGAGTCGTCGGCGACGGTGTCGATCCGCTTCTCCACCAGGCGGCGGTGGTCGGTCGTGAACCCGCGCAGGAACGTGTCTGCATAGTGGCCGCCGTCGTAGCTCCTGAGCCCTGCCGTCGCGCAGACCTCGGCATGGATCCAGTAGCGGCTGAGCCAGTCCGGTCCCGTTCCCCCGACATAGGCGCGGCAACTGCAGAACTCGTAATCGGCTGCCGTTGCCGCCAGGCAGGCATGCGGGGCATTGGCATCGATGTAGCCGACCAGCACGCGGCGGTAGGCCTCGGAGTCGACGAGCTTCGATCGGAATCGGCCCCGAACCAGGGGCCCATCGCGGCGACGCCTGCGGTTGAAATGGCGCACGTAACGGAGCTGGATGTGATGCAGCGCCCGCGACAGCTCGCCATTGGGGCTGCGGACGAGGGCGTGGAAGTGGGTCGTCAGGACGGAGTAGGCGTGCACCTCGATCCAGCCGCGCTCGACGGCCTCGCCGATGCCCTCGAGGAAGAACTCGATATCGCTACGCCGCTCGAACATGGTCCGCCTTGCGACGGCCCGATTCATGACGTGAAACCAGTCGCCCGGATTGTCTCGCCGCTTCCTGTAGGGCATGGGATCCTCCAACCCCCGTGGAACGGGGATGAGGATTTGGGGCGGGAAATCCGGAGGTGGAGTACCGAACCCGCTCCGTTTCTCCAGACCTCGCTCCCCCTCCAGGCCAGTCGCGGCGCGGGTCTGGAAAAAGGAAGCGGGTTCGGTACTCCAGACCCTCAGAGGGTGCGCAGCAGTTCGGCGTTGGTATCGGCACTCTCGAGCAGGCGCACCAGTTCGACCACGCGATCGCGGGCGTCGAGCGGTGAGAGCTTCTGGCGCAGGCGCTGCAGGGCTTCGATCTCGGCCTCGGTCATCAGCATGTCCTCGCGCCGGGTGCCGGTGCGGAGCACGTCGAGCGCGGGCGCCAGGCGCAGTTCGGCCAGCTCGCGATCGAGCACGATCTCGCTGTTGCCGCGGTTGTGGAACTCGTCGAGGATCGCGGCATCGATGCGCGAATCGTCACCGTGCATCGCGGTCGCGACCAGGGTCAGCGATCCGCCCTCCTCGCAATTGCGCGCGGCGCCGAACAGGCGCTTGGGCCGCTGCAGGGCGCCGGCGTCGAGCCCGGCGCAGATCAGCTTGCCGGTCGGCGGCAGCTCGATGTTCCATGACCGCACGTAGGACGTCAGCGAGTCGAACAGCAGCACGACGTCGAGGCCGGCTTCGACCATGCGCTGCGCCCGCTGCAATGCCATCTCGGCCACCGCCACGTGGCGGGCCGGCGGCTGGTCGAAGGTCGTCGCCACGACCTCGGCGTGTCCGTTCTGCGACCGCATCGCCCGGCGAATCCCGGTGAGCTCCTCGGGCCGCTCGTCGAGCAGGCACAGGATCACGTGCAGCTCCTCGTGGTTGTGGCGCAGCGACTCGGCGATGCCGAGCAGCAGCTTGGTGCGGCCCGATCCCGGCGGGGCGGTGACGAGCACGCGTTGGCCTTTGCCCCACGGCGCCAACAGGTCGATCGCGCGCAGCTCGATCGCGGCGTCGGGACGATCGAGACGAAGTCGCTCGGTCGGCAGGATCGGTGTGCGCGCCGCGAACGGCACCCGGCGGCGCAGCGTCGGCACGTCGCCGCCGTTGACCGCGTCGACGTGGAGCAGGGCGAAGTACTTCTCGCCGCGCCGTGGCGGCCGCACCGGGCCGGCGAGCTGGTGGCCGGGCTTGAGGTTGAGGCGGCGGACCTGGCTCGGGCTGACGTAGATGTCGTCCGGTCCCGGCTCGAAGTCCTGGCCGACCGAACGCAAGAAGCCGAAGCCGTCCGGCAGCACCTCGAGCACGCCTTCGGCCCAGCCCAGTCCGTTCTGCTGGAAGCGATGTTGCAGGATGGCGAACACGAGCTCGGCCTTGTCGAGATTGGGCACGA
>JAGQRA010000732.1 GCA_020425885.1 Planctomycetota bacterium
CGCCAATAAGGCAAACCACCCGGCAATAGTAGGTGGCCGGAAGCGAGGTCGGAGTGACTGTGATGGTTGGCGTATCAGAGGGCAGAGGAATGGGGCTGCCGAGTTCATACCACTCGTAACTGATGTCGATACCGGGGACCTCGAACTCCAGCGACAAGTCCACGCTGTCACCGAGGGCGCAGATCGAGCCCGTGACCAGAATGTCTCCCGGCGCCGGAAAACCAGAGCAGAGAATCCCGACGTCGATACTGACGTTGTCGATGTTCAGGTAGTAGTCACCCGCAGTCCAATTGCCGACGAAGCGAACGATGACGTCCGTCACACCGAAGGCGGTCGTGAAGAAGGGCGACCTGGTGATGCAGTTGGTGGACTGCACCTCGTCCGACACCGTTTCGATCGTCGACCACGACACGCCGCCGTCGCTGCTGATCTGCACGTCGAACGAACCCCAGGGGTTCGGCGCCGGGGTCGTGTTGCCGCTGGGCCAGGTCGCGCACTTGTAATCGTAGGTCAGGACCTTCGGTGCGAACCCATACGCCGTCATACCGGAGATCGAAGGCGAGGTGATCTCGCAGCTCGGGGTGCCGCTGTACATGTTCGACTGGAGCGCGCCGCCGACGCCACCGCAGGCCGTGGCACCCGAGAACCACTGGTTCTCATAGCCGCCGGTGATCGTCCAGCCGGCGATGCCGGTGTCGAAGTCCTCGGAGTAGTAGTTCTGCGCCGTCGCGCTTGTTGCGGCCAAGAGGGTGGCGGCGGTGAGGGCTGCGAATCTGAGGATGTGCATGGGTGGCGGATTGCGCGGGAGTTAGCGAGGAGACGATGGGATCGACCAAGATCGAAGCCGAGACGGAGATGACGTGAGATCACCTCCTTCAGGGAAGTCGAGGAGCATACCAACAGGTATCCACCGAGCCCCCCCCCTACCGACGACAGCCGGCAACCCCACGGTCCGACGAAACGCCGCCCGCGGGGGGGCATGGAGGCGCTGCCTGGCAACCCACCGCAGTAGATTCCGGTGTGATGGGCTCGAAGAGGGGATGACACATCGCGCCCCCCGCCTAGCATGAGGCCCGCCACCAGAGCCCGTCTCGTGCCCGCCGTGACACCCCGGCGTCGATGAGCCCATCCCGAGAGCGAGCTCCGGCCATGCGCATCGTCTTGCCCAGGACATGTCGGAACCTCGAGACAATTGGGGGAGGATCGCCATCGTCGGTCGCGCGGGACGTTTCCCCGCCGCCCGCGACGTAGCCGAGTTCTGGCAGCTGCTCGCCGACGGCCGCGTCGCCACGCAGCGGTTGAGCGACGAGGAGCTGCTGCAGAACGGCGTCCCCCGCAAGAAGCTGCGCGACCCGAACTACGTCAAGGCGGCGAACGTGCTGCCGGACATGGAGTGCTTCGACGCGGGGTTCTTCGGCTTCTCGCCGCGCGAGGCGTCGATCCTCGACCCGCAGCACCGCCACTTCCTCGAGTGCGCCTACGAGGCGCTCGAGGACGCCGGCCGCATGCCGGAGTCGTTCGACGGCCGCATCGGCGTGTTCGCCGGCGTCGGCATGCAGGCCTACTTCACGTTCAA
>JAGQRA010000733.1 GCA_020425885.1 Planctomycetota bacterium
CGACACCGCCGGCGTGACGATCCACGCGATCGACGCCGGCCTCGATACCGGCGCGATCCTGGCGCAGCGGGCGGTGCAGGTCGCCCCGTTCGCCACCGTCGCCGGACTGCTGGCCGAACTGGACCTCGTCGCCAGCGAAGTGCTCGCCGCGACCGAGTGCCGGCTGGCCGCGGGCACGGTGGAACGGCGCGGGCAAGGCCAGGCCACGACGCCGACGCGCGGCCGCCCGCCCTTCCTGCTCGCGCGCGGCCTGTACCGCCGGCTGCGCCGGCGTCGCAGCCGCACCGGCCCACGCGAGTGGCTCAAGAACTGCGTGTTCTTCGCCTACGCGCGGATCCTGGCGCCGCTGCGCAACCGCCTGCGCGCGACCCGCGGTGGCTGCCATACGACGATCCTGCTGTATCACCGCATCAGCGACCGCTGGCTCGACGCCGTGACCGCCGGTGTCGAGCAGTTCGATCGCCAGCTCGAGCTGCTGCGCTCGCGCTACGAGGTGCTCGATCTCGCCGAGTATCTGCGGCGCCGCGGCGAGCCATGCCGGCGGCCGCGCGTGGTGTTGACCTTCGACGACGGCTACGCCGACAACCACCTCGCCGCGATGCTGCTGCGGCGCGCCGGGCTGCCGTGCACGTTCTTCATCAGCACCTCGATCGTCGGCAGCGACCGCGGCTTCGAACACGATCTGAACAAGCTGCGCCAGGTCGTGCCCGCCCTGTCCTGGGACCAGGTGCGACAGATGGCGGACCGCGGCTTCGGCTTCGGCAACCACACCCGGCACCACTCCGACCTCGGCAGCCTGCCGGTCGACGAGGCCTTGTCCGAGGTCCGCCTCGCCTCGGCGAAGCTCGTGCAGGAACTCGGCGCCCGCGGCGGTGAGCGCTGGCTGGCCTTCCCGTTCGGCCGCCGCAAGAACATGACGCCGGAGCTGCGGGCGAAACTCGACGACGCCGGCATCGACCACTGCCTGTCGGCCTTCGGCGGCGTCAACCCACCGGACTTCGATCCGCTCGACATCCGGCGCGAAGGCGTCAGCAGCGGCGTCAGCGATGCCGGCCTGCTGGCCCTGGTCGAAGGCTGGGGCGCGCGCTGACCGGGGCCGACCGCGAGGCCCGGTGGCGGTGGTTGCCGAGGTTTTTGCGGACGCCCGGTGACGCTGCGGCCGGTGACGACAAGGATGGCCACATGGATCGGCCGTCGATGCTCTTCGTGCAGTTCCGCGAGCGCGGTGACCTGCAGGCCCTCGGCGAAGTGTTCGACCAGTTGGCGCCACGGCTGCTGCCGGTCGCGCTGCACCTGTGCGGCCATCCCGCCGACGCCGAGGATGCCGTGCAGCAGACGTTTCTGATCGCGATCCAACGCGCCGCTGCTTTCGATCGCGGACAACGCCTCGAACCGTGGCTCGCCGGGGTGCTGACGAACGTCGCGCGCAACCAGCGCCGGCAGCGGCAACGCCGCCGTGCCGTGGCGATGCCCGACGTCGCCTCGGACGACGAGGGGCCCGGCGATGCCGCGCTGCGCCGCGAGCTGGTCGCCCACCTGCGAGCCCATGTCGACGCATTGCCCGGTGAGCAGCGCCAGGCGCTGCTGATGCAACTGCATCACGGCCTCGCTCCGGCCGAGATCGCCGAACTGCTCGGCGTGCCAGCCGGCACCGTGCGCATGCGCATCCACCGCGGCCTGCAGGCGCTGCGGCACCTGCTGCCTGCCGGCCTGGCCGCGCTCGCCGTCGCGGGGTTCACGACGCGCGGCGTCGCCGCCGTTCGCGCCGCCGTCCTGCACGGCGCGGCCGAACGCGTGGCGGCAACCGCCGCCGCGGCCGCCTGTGGAAGCACGATCGCCGACCTGGCGACCCATCTCGGAGGCAGTCTCGCCATGAAGAAGATCCTCGTTTCGATCGCCGCGCTGTTGGTCGCCATCGTGGCCTGGCGCACGCTCGCCGCGCCGTTGGAGCCGCCGCCGCACACCACGGCCCGACACGACATGCCGGCGCAACCGGCCGGCGCCGGACCGGACCACCGCGAACACGGCGAACCGGAGATCGTGACCGACGACGCGGCGGTGGCGCGGCTGCCGACGACGGGCGTGCTGCGCATCCGGACCCTGGCCATTGTCGACGACCACGAGGACCTGCCGCTGGCCGGTGTGTTCGTCGTCGTCTGGAGCGGGGACAGCGCATGCGAGCCGTTCGACGGCACCGCACTGCAGCGCCGAACCGATGACCTCGGGCAACTCGAACTGCCGGCGTTGGCCCCTGGGACGTGGCAGGCCCGCATTCCGGCCGATCGCGACGAAGTCCGCTCGATCGAGATCGTCGCCGGTGGCACGGCCGAACTCGTGTTCCGCCGGCCGGCCCGGACCATGCTGCGCGGCATGGTCGTCGACGCCAACCGCCGACCGGTGCCCGGCGCCGACCTCTGGGTGCTGCGCGGCACCCACCTCGGGCGCTACTCGCTACCCGAACCCGGCGAGATCGCGAGTCGGCTCGCCGGCAGAAGCGATGCCGGGGGCCGATTCGTGGTTGCGATCGCCGACCTCTACGAGAGCCGGATCACGGCGAGCCATCCCGGCTACGGCGAGTCCAGAGGCCGCTACTGCAACAGCGTCCACGGCGAGTTCGAACTCGTGCTCGGGCCGCAGGAGGCGCAGCTGTCCGGCACCGTACGCGATAGCGCCGGCACCCCGATCGCCGGTGCCCTCGTCACGGTCCAGACCGGTGGCAACGACAGCCGGCGGGCGGCGAACGGCACGCTGCTGGCAGGGCGCGTGCCACGTCACCAGGAGAGCGATCGCGACGGGCGCTTCCGCTTCCTCGGACTGGCACCCGGCGAGGTCAGCCTCGGCGCGAGCGCCTACCCGCACGGCCCACACGGGCAGACGATCGAGCTCCGCGGCGGCGACGCCGTCGAAGTCGACCTCGAACTGCCCGACGGCGTGTCGATCGTCGGCAGCGTGCGGCACGAGGACGGCACGCCGGCGCGCGGCATGGTCGAATCGCGGCCGTCGCGCGATACGGACGGTTACTTCAGCCAGTGCGA
>JAGQRA010000734.1 GCA_020425885.1 Planctomycetota bacterium
AACCGCAGCCTGCTGCGCCTGCCAAGGCGGTGCAGGCGCCGTCAACCACTCGCAAACGGGACATTCACCCTCGCCTTGCCAGTGCCCAGGGCCTTGCCGCTCCTCCAGATGAATAGTCCGGGCTAGTGCCGACGTCCCGTCGTCGCCGACCCGGCACCACCAGTCAGTGCAAGACGCCGCCGAAATCGTCCTTTCCTGTCGCCAGCTGGCCCAGTGCACGGCCTTCTTCGCCGAGGTCGGCTTCCGCCTCGAATCGGTGTTTCCGGCCGATGATCCGCGCGAGGCGCTGCTGTCCGGTCACGGCCTCGCCATCCGACTGCAGCGCGGCGAGGTCGATGGCGGCGGCCACCTGCGGATCCCCGGTCCCCGCCGTCACGAGATGACGGCGCCGAACGGCACCCGTCTGCAGTTCGTCACCGGCAGGCCGGCTCGACCGGCGTGGCAGCCGGCGACGTTCTTCATCACCCCCACGACCGATGCGCCCTGGACCGAGGGCCGCGTCGGCATGCTGTATCGCAACCTGCTGCAGACCCGCCAGGACGGCAGCATGATCGCGTCGCGCATCCGCGTCCCGCGCGGCGGTCCGGTGCCGGACTACGTGCACTTCCATCGCGTCGATGCCCAGATCATCTACTGCCGCAGCGGCTGGGTCCGCGTCGTGTACCAGGATCAGGGCGGGCCGTTCGTGCTGAATGCCGGCGACTGCGTGCTGCAGCCGCCGGGCATCCGCCATCGCGTACTCGAGAGCTCGGACGAACTCGAGGTCATCGAGGTGACCTCACCCGCGGAGCACGAGACCTGCATCGACCACGATCTCGAACTGCCGACGGGGCAGATCGACCGCGACCGCGAGTTCGGTGGCCAGCGCTTCGTGCGGCACCAGGCCAGCGGCGCCGTGCTGCAACCGTGGTCGGTCGCCGGCTTCGATGCGCGCGATACCGGCACCGCGACGGCATCGCGCAACGCCATCGCGGTCCGCGTCGTGCGACCTTCGGCGGCGGGCGTCCACGGTACGTTCGGCCACCAGAACGACCGGCGCCTCTGGTTCGTGTTGCGCGGCGCCATGACCCTGACCCGGGGCAAGGAGAGTTTCCGCCTCACGACCGATGCGGCGTGCCTGCTGCCGCCCGATACCGAGTTCGGCATCGGCGAGTGCTCCGGCGATCTCGAGTTCCTGGAGGTGGCCCGCAATGTCCGGCATGATCCATGACACGCCCCCTGACGCGACCGGGCCCCGGGCATGAACCGAATGTGTCACACACCGCCATCGCCAGTGGCGATCACGCCGCTTCCTGGTTGTCATCCACGGCCCAACCCAAACTGAACATGAACAGAATCATCCTGGTCACACTTCTCGCCGGCCTCACTGCGGCATCGACTCCACTCCTGGCCCAGGAGGACGGCGACAAGCCCGCAGGCCAGCGCGCCGAGCGACCGATCAAGACCGAGATGGAGGAGTTCGAGGAGGCCCTCGATGTCATCGCCGAGTTCCTCAAGAAGCCCGACGGCAAGGCCCCGTTGGCCGAGGTCGAGGCGGCGTACGGCAACCTGGTCGAGGCCAAGCGGCACGTGCCGCGCCTGACCGACCGCCAGCCCGAGGCCAAGCGGGCCGAGTTCGTCATCGACTACAAGCTCCAGATCAACAAGACGATCCGCGCCGTGCTCGACCTCGAGGACGCGCTCCTCAAGGAGGATTGGAAGGGCGCCGAGAAGGTCCTCGACGAACTGAAGAAGCTGGAGAAGGCCGGTCACGAGAAGTTCAAGGGCCGGCGTCAGCGCCGCGGTGGCCCCGGTGGTCCCGGTGGTGGCCAGCGCGCCGGTGGTGGTGAGCGCGCCGGTGGCGGCGAGCAGGAAGAAGGCGGCGAGCACGAAGAAGGCCGAGAGCGCGGCCGGCGCCCGCGCGGCGGCGGCGGTGAGAAGAAGCAGTGACGCGCCGCGGACAGACTCTCACGCCAACGCGCGGCGGCCGATGATCACGATGAGGAAGCGACGCACGCGCAGCGCCGTGACCGCTGCCTGCCGTTGGTCCGCCCTGGCCCTGGCCGTGTGTGGCGCACTCCCGGGGCAGACCCCGGCGCGACCCGGTCCGGTCGAGCCCGATGCCCCGTCGGCGGTCACGGCCGAACGGCTTGCTGCGATCCTCGCCGGCGCCGATCCGCAAAGCACCGCGGAGCTGCTGGCGATGCAACAGCACGTGCAGGCGCTGCTGAAGCACGTGCTGCCGGCCACGGTCTCGCTGCCGGGTGCCAGCGGCGTGCTGGTCCGCCGTGACGAGACATACTACGTGCTCTGCGCCGCGCACGTGACGCGGGCGGCCGAGCAGCGGGTCGAGGTCCGGCTGACCACGGGCGAACGTCTGCGTGGAACGTCGCTCGGCGCCGATCACCGCAGCGACGTCAGCCTCATTCGTATCGACGGCGAGGATGAGTTGCCGGCCGTCGAGATCGGCAGTTCAGCCGGGCTGAAGCGCGGCCAGTGGGTGCTGATGCTCGGTCACCCGAGCGGACTCAAGGAAGGCCGCGCCGCACCGGCCCGACTAGGGCGCGTACTGCGCGTTCCCGAGCGCGGCTATCTGGTCACCGACTGCACGATGCAGGCCGGCGACTCCGGCGGCCCGTTGTTCGACATGCAGGGTCGGGTCGTCGGCATCAACAGCCGCATCGGCAACAGCCTGGCGAACAACATGCACGCGCCGATCGATGCGCTCGTCGAGCAATGGGGCGACCTCGATGCCGGCAAGGTCACCGAGGCGCGAAGGCGCGGTCGACGCAACCCGGGACCGGGCTTCGGCGTGGCGCTCGAGTTCGGCGAGGGCTGCCCGGTGTTCGGCGACGTCGCCGAAGGCAGCGCCGCGGCCGCCGCCGGGCTGCGCAAGGGGGACCGGCTGTTCGAGATCGGTGAGATCGAGATCCTCGATCGCCGCTCGGTCTGGCGGGCGATGCGTGACCTCGAGATCGGCAGCAAGGTCACCGTCGTGGTCGAACGCGACGGCAAGGGGATCGAGCTCACGCTGCCGATCGTTGGCGGAGGATCGCGGTGAATCACGCAGCCTCCGTGCTGACCCTGTTGTTCACGACCGGGTGCGCGACCCTCGGCAGCTCCGCCTCCCTCAAGGCGCAGCGCAACGACAGCCTCAGTCAGAGCCGCGCGGTTCGCGAGGTCTACGCTCCGGTCGTGAAGCGCGCCAGCCGGAGCGTCGTCGAGATCGCGGCCAACGGCACGCGCTGCATCCTCGGCACCGCCGTCGCGCCGGACCTCGTGGTCACCAAGCTCAGCGAACTGCAGCCGCGGTCACCCGAGGCCGAACCGGACGCCGCCGCTCCGACCCGGACCGATCGCCCCCCGGTCGAGCTGACCTGCCGACAAGGCGAGAACACCTGGAACTGCGCCCAGGTGGGGTTCGACCGGGCCGCCGATCTCGCCCTGTTGCGCGTGGCCGGCGCCCGGCTGCTGCCGATCGAGTGGCAGACCGAGATGCCCGAACCAGGCGCCTTCCTGGCGACGCCGGATTGCGGCGAGATTCCGGTCGGTGTCGGCATCCTCGGCGCCGCCGCCTACCGCCACAGCGCGCAGCGCGCCTTCCTCGGCGTTCGCTTCGTCGACCCCCGCCTCGGCCCCGTCGTCATCGACCAGGCCATCGCGCACGGCGCCGCCGAGGCCGCCGGCCTGCGGCAAGGCGACGTCATCGTCGGTTTCTCCAAGGACGCGATCGCGGACCCGCAGACCTTGCGCGACCACCTCGCCCGACACGTACCCGGCGACAAGGTGCAGGTCAGGGTGCGCCGCGAGGAGGCCGAGATGTCGTTCGAGGTGACGCTCGGCACCAACACCGGCGTGCCGATCTCGGGGCAGGAAGAACTCTGGGGCCCGCTGAGCGCGGTGCGCAGCGGTTTCAGGGAGGTGCTGCAGCACGACGCCGTGATCGCTCCGGAGGACTGCGGCGGCCCCGTCGTCGACCTCTCGGGCAAGGCCGTCGGCATCAACATCGCACGCGCCGGCCGCGTCGAGACGCTGGCGTTGCCGGCCGCGGCGGTGCAGCGGTTCGTCCGTCGCCACGCGGACCGAAGCCGATGACGTAGACTCGCGCATCCCGGCCATGCTCTGAATCCTGCTCTCCCCCCGTCGGATCACGGTCGTGATCTTCGCCGCCGCGGTCGGCTATGCCATTGAACGCACCACCGATCTCGATCGCACCGTGCTGCCGGCCGTCGTCGTCGGCATGGTCGTGGCGATGTTGATCCCGACCAAGGGCGGCTGCTCGCTGGCCGGACCGCGCACCGACGCGACGCCCGGCGACGACGCCCACACCTGACGATCGGTACTACTTCCGCGCTTCGAGCTCGGCCGCGGCGTCGATATCCCACTCGACCGCCTCGCCGTCGAGGATCGTGCGCGTGATACGGACCTCGGGCTTGCCCGGCTCGGCGATGACGATCGTGTAGGTGTCGGGCGGCACGCTGCCGAACGAGTACCAACCCGAGTCCTCGACCTCGTCGCGGCTGTTGACCAGTCGCTTCAGCACCGACAACGTCGACACGCGGTTGACGACGGCCTTGCCGTTGCCGTCGAGCAGTGAGACGTAGGCCAAGGGGATCTGCTTCTTGTCGACATTGGTCGCCCGGACGCGCAACGTCGCACCGCGGACCAGCCGCAGCGTGACCGCGGTCGCGGTGTCCTCCTGCACGTCGACGTCCGATTGCTGTCCCGCCTCGACGGCATCGCCCTTCTCGGCACGAACGTCGTAGACCCCGGGATTGAGTCCCGTGATCTCGAACCGGCCGTCGTCGCCGGTGCGCGTCGGCCGCGACGCGCCGAGCAGATCGAGCATCGGGTTGCTGCGCTTGCGACTCTCGCGCCGCGGCTCGCTGGTGTTGACGTAGGTGATCTCGGCCCCGACCACGGGCTGGCCCGAGCCGTCGAGCACGGTGCCGGTGATGCGGCCGGCGAGGGGCACCGTGATCACGAGCCCGGCGACCGGGGTCACGCCGTCGACGACGATGCCGCCGAGGCTGGCCTCGCCGTGCGTCGATCGCGGGCCGTCGCCGCCGCGGCCGCGGCCACGGCCGAGTCGGCTGCCGGCCGTGATGCGGTAGCGACCGGCGGCGACCGATCGCATCGTGAACGCGCCGTCGTCATCGGTCCGGGCCTGGCTCAGCCCGTTCTCGGCGATCAGGCCAATCAGGCCGCCCGATCCGCTGAGCGCGCCGTCATCGCTGCCCAGCGACACCTGTATCCGGGCCACGGGATTGCCGCGCGTGTCGACGACGCGCCCGGTGATCTCGCTCGTCGGCAACTCGATGTCGAAGCGGTACTCGAGGACGTCATCGGGCACCTCGATCTCGAACGTCGTCTGCACCGGCTGTCCCTGGAAACGGCTCACCTGCATCACGTAGTCGCCCGGCCTGATGCCGGTGAGCTCGTAGCGGCCGTCCATCCCCGCCGCGCCGGCGCGCACGCCCATGCCGAGGATGCCGTCGCGATCGTCGCCGAGCAGCGTCACCAACGCGCGTGGGACCGGGACGCCGTTCTCGCGCACCGTGCCGAAGACGCGGACCCCGTCCTCGCCTTCGTCGTGGATGTCGAGCCGGGCGAACTCGCCCTTCCTCACGGTCGCGGTCTTGAGCCGCATGTTGCTCATGAGCTCGAGCGGGATGTTGTCGGCGCGTTCGTCGAGGCGCGACTTGAAGACGATGTACTGGCCGGGCGGCAGACCATCGATGCGATAGAACCCGCTGCGGTCGGTGGTGCCGCTGCGCATCGTGCCGGCCTGGAGGCTGAACGCGACCATCAGCGCATCGGCGAGCGGGCGCTGGCCGACGCCGGTGACCGTGCCCTCGATGCCACCGCCCGTGCCGATCCGGATCTCGACCGGCGGCGTCGGCACACCGGCGACGAC
>JAGQRA010000735.1 GCA_020425885.1 Planctomycetota bacterium
CCTGCTGAGGAGCGAGCGAACCCACACCCGGGCCACGGGCGACATGGAGACCGGAAAGACCGTCAGGACCATCTCGACATCGCAACCGACGATGCACATGGTCGCGGCCGGCAACGACCTCCACTTCGCCGCCGCCACCAGCATCCAGGACGGTACGGTCGCACTCTTCGATCTCCGGTCCGTGCCGCCGCTGCCCCCGACCATCATCGCCACGGGCGAAGGCGCCGAAGGCATCGCCGCCCATCCGACGGGCAGCGAGGTCTGGGTCGGCAATCGCGCCGCGAACACGATCGCCATAGTCGCCGTCGAATCCGCGAAGGTCGAGGCCACGCTCGACACCGGCGACTTCCCGTTCCGCCTGGTGTTCACACCTGACGGCAATCGGGTGTTGGTGACGTGCGCCGAGAGTGGCGAGGTGCAGATCTTCGACCGCGCCGAGCGCACACTGCTGCACACGCTCTCGATCACCGCCGACGGCAGCGAGCAGGGAGCATTGCCGATGGGAATCTGCACCGACCCGGATGGCACGCGCTGCTACGTCACCTGCGGGCGCGGCGAGTTCGTGGCCGTGATCGACCTCGGCGAACACCGCGTGCTGCGGCGGCTGAAGACCCGCGCCGGGCCGGACGGCATCGGTTACGCCCGCATCATCGACAACGGCACGGTCCGGCGCTGAGGGTGAACGCGCCGCGGTCGATCGGGCTCAGAAGCGCTGTTCGACGGCGGCGCCGTTGCGGATCGCGCCCGAGCCGACGTCGAAGCCGAAGGCCTGGGTCCGCACGATGGCGCCGTTGACCGCGTTGGTGCGCGGCACGGGCCACATCAACGTCGCGTCGCCGGCGGCATCGCTCACCGCCATCCCCATCGCGACGAGGCCGACGGGCGACAGGTGCAGGATGGCAGAGCCGGGCTGCAGCACGATCCACGGCCGCCCGAGGAACGGCTGGATCGAGCCGAGCAGGAAGACCGGCGAGCGCGGCGGTAGCACCGCGTTGCCGCGGAACACGTAGCCTGGAATGTCATGACGGGCGGTCTGGTTCGACGGCTGACGCGCGTCCGGGTGCAACCCCGAGTACATGCTCGCGGTCGGCACCTGGTTGGCGGCGCGCGCCGACACGGCGATGCCAGAGGTGCCGTCGACGAGGAGATCGACCATCGCCTGCCAGCCGACCACCCCGGAGCCGAGCGAAGTGATTAGGCCGAAGGCATGCAGCAGGCAGTAGGTCTGGCCCAAAGGCAGGCCGGCACCACAGCCATCGACCGACGAGGATGAGGTGCCGACGGCGCTCGAGCCCGCCATCACCCGCAGGCGCAGCCCCGGCGTCCGCGGCACCAACGACACGAACAGGTCCCGGCCGATCGGCACGTCGACCGGCGCGGCGAACATCACCTGCGCCCGATGGTTGAGCACACCGGCGGGCGTCGACAGATCGAGCACGCTGGCGATCGCCGTCGTCCCCGCCAGCTGCGCGCCACGGATCGTCGGCAGGTTGCTCAGCCCCTCTTCGAGGTAGACGTGGACGTCGAACAGTTCGCCATTGCTCTGCGACACGTCGGACAGCTCGAGGATGACGCCGAGGATCCGATGCGAGGCCGGCGCACTGAACTCACCGAATCCGCGGTAGGTCTCGGCCGGGATCCGCGCCATCAACTCGCTGCCGACCGGCGCGGCCAGGGTCGTCGACTGCAGACCGGACGGCGGCATCCCGAACAGGAGCCCGGCCGGATGTTGGGCGCCGAGCTGCACGGCCAGGGTCACGGCGAACGCGAGTACGATCGGGGTACGGCTTCTCATGGCGGCAGTAATCCCGCGGCCACGAAGGGTAACCATGTCGACCGGCGACCAGCCGTCATCGCCGTCGCCGGCTACGCTACCCATTTCGGATCGCGCGCGGGTCCGCCGTGGCATGATGCCCGGCGTGAAGCGCTCGCTGCCAATTGCCCTGCTCGCGCTGCTGACCTTGCTGGCGGCGTTGGCTTGGTGGCGGCAGGGAACGGATTCGAGACCACCTGTCGAGCCCACCGGCGACCGGACGGCCCCGGCCAAGCCCGAGTCCCGGCCTTCGATTCCAGCTGACGACACCGACCCGATACGGGCCGAGGTCGGCGCCGAGACGCGGACATCGATCCTCCCCACGACGCCCCCGGCCACCGCGACCACCACCCAGGAGTTCTTCTGTGTCGACGAACAGCGCCGACCGCTCGCCGGCGCCGAGGTCCGGCTCGCGCCGATGCCCGCCACGACCGCGGCGATGACCGCGACCGCGCGCAGCGACGACGACGGCATCGCCACGTTCGCCGCATTGACACCCGGAGACTACGCGGTGCAGGCCAGCGGTGGCCACCAGCATCACGTTCCCGACCTCGAGCATCCCACGCTGCGGTTGCCTTCGCACCGCATCGAACTCGAGCTGCGCGAACTGTGGATCGGCGGCCTCGAGATGCCGGGCACCGAGGTCATCACCTACGGCGGCCGCTGGACGGGCTTCACCTTCACGCCGAACCGAACCGCGGAGACCGCGCTGGCGGCCGAGTGGCAGGCGAAGCACCCCGACGCCAGGTTCTGGGTGGCGGTGCGGAACCCCGCGCGGATGCCGAACGACATCATCGACGTCGACATCACCTGGTTCGGTCATGCCCGCCACCAGCAGCGGCTGCGGCTGTGGCCGGCGTCGCGGTTCGAAGGTCCCGAGATCGTCGACGCGGCCGCCGTGCCGCGCGTCGAATGGGCCCGGATCGAGGTCGTGTTGACCGACGCCGACGGCGAGGCGCTGCCCGCCGCGCTGCAGAAGGTGCTGCGCGGGCGCACCGACCTGCAACTGGCCACGGCGGCGAAGAACTCGCCGCGCGACATCTACACCTTCCGCGACGGCTCGGCACGCCTGCCCATCGGCGACTACCGACTGCGGTTGTTCGACCCGCAGCACTCGTGCATGACGCCCGTCGCCGAGTGTGCCGTCGACACCGGGACCAGGGTGCTGCGCGTCGCGATCCCTTCACCCGATCGCATCGTCCACCTGTCGCTGCGCGACCTCGACTCGGGGGCCTACATGCTGCAGATCGTCCACGAGTCCGGACGCAGCATGCGCGAGTTCGGCCGCGCCGACGGCGAGCACACGCTGCTGTTGCCGCCGGGCCCGTGCACCGTGAATCTCAATCGCACGGCGGCGGACGGGCGGCCGACCTTCGACGAGCACGTGTTGGTCGTGACCGAGGACGTCGAACAGGAACATACCTGGCGCGTCCCGGCGGCCAGGTAGGACCCGGGCTACACCGCCGCGGTCTTGGCTTCGCGCACCGGCCGCATCTTCGCCGTGAAGGCCCGCAACACCGGCGCCTCCTCGACGATCTCGAGGCCACGGATGCCGTCGCGACACTTCATCAGCTCGCCGAACGTCTCGACGACCCAGTCGACGTGGCTCTGGGTGTAGACGCGGCGCGGCAGGCAGAGGCGGACCAGATCGTGATCGGTCTCGCCGAACATCAGCGTGCCGATCTCGACCGAACGCACCCCGCCGCGGACGTAGAGCTCGCAGGCCAGCGCCTGCCCCGGCAGCTGTGCGGGCGGCACATGCGGCAGCATGGCGCGGGCGTCGACGTAGACGGCGTGCAGGCCGGCCGGCCGCACGATCGGGACCTTCAACGCCGACAGGCGCGAGGCGAGATACTGCGCGCTGGCCTCGCGATAGTGCAGGTAGTCGTCGTCGAGCACCTCGCGCAGGCCCTGCGCCAGCGCGGCCAGGTCGCGACCGGCGAGGCCGCCGTAGGTCGGGAAGCCCTCGGTCAGGATCAGCAGGTTGCGCACCTTGGTGGCGATGGCGTCGTCGTTGAGGCAGAGCAGGCCGCCGATGTTGACGAGGCCGTCCTTCTTGGCCGAGATCAGGCAGCCGTCGGCCAGGTCGAAGATCGCGCGCGCCACGATCTTCAGCGGCACGTTGCGCCATTCGGGATCGAGACGGTGGATCCACCACGCGTTCTCGGCGAATCGCGCCGCGTCGAGGAAGAACGGGATGCCGCGACTGCGGTAGAGCTCGCTGACCTCGCGCAGATTGCGCATCGACACCGGCTGGCCGCCGACGCGGTTGTTGGTGATCGTCAGCATGCCGAGCGGCACGTTGCCCTTGGGCTGGGCGTCCAGCCACCGCGTCAGGCTCTCGATGTCGAGATCCCCCTTCCACGGCTTGTCGACGCCGAGCTCGGCCGCATCGGGCGAGACGAAGTCGCGGGCCTCGGCGCCGAGGAACTCGACGTTGGCGCGCGTGGTGTCGAAGTGGGCGTTGTTCGGCACCGCCTGTCCCGGCATGACCATGCAGCCGAACAGGATCCGCTCGGCGGCGCGGCCCTGGTGCACCGGGAACACATGGCGATACCCCGTCAGCGAGCGCACGACCTCCTCGAGTTCGTAGAACGAACGGCTGCCGGCATAGCTCTCGTCGCCGGTCATCGCCGCGGCCCATTGCTGTGCCGACATCGCGCCGGTGCCGGAGTCGGTCAGCAGATCGATCATCACGTCCGCGGCGCGGATCAGGAACAGGTTGTGATGCGCCCGCTCGAGGATGTCGCGACGTTCGGCCGCAGTGGTTATGCGAAACGGCTCTACCGCCTTGATGCGAAACGGTTCGAGGACTGTCTTCATCCGTGAAGCTTCGGCCATGCGGGGCCCGATCCGCACTGACCATTGGGCGTAGAACACCGGTGCCTTGGGCTGTCCCGAACCGCTCTCGACCGCAACGCCTTCGTTCCGCGCGGCTCGCTCAGCGCCGCGGGTGATAGTGGGGGGAGCGCGCCCGCGCCCAGCGCACCTTCAGCGCCAGCAGCGTGATCGCGGCCGGCAGCACGAGCAGCAGCGAGACGTGCATGTTCGACCGGTCGCCATCGAGGTAGAGGTCGTAGAGGCCGTGCAGCGGGATGGCGACCAGCAGTCCGGCGAACGACCACAGGACGCGGCCGCGACCGAGACGATGGAACTTGCCCATCGCCCAACAGAAACCGAGACAGCCGGTGCAGGCGGCGTGCACCAGGGTCGCGGTGAAGGCGCGCTGGAACAGCAGCTGGACATCGCAGTCGCCCCCGCCGGCCGTGGCGTAGAGCACGTTCTCGATGCCGGCGAAACCGAGGCCGACCGCGGCGCCGTAGATCGCGCCATCGAGCGGCTCATCGAGCTGGGCATGGAACAACAGCGGCAACAGCGCCAACAGCTTCCAACCCTCTTCCCCCACCGCGGTGACGAAGAAGGCCTCGCTGAACGGCGTGCGGCTCTCGAACACACCCTCCATCAGCGGCTGCGCCCACAGCACGCCGATGGTCGAGAGCGCGCCGAGCACCATGGCCAGCAGGACGAGGTGCCAGGGCTCGGGCTCGTGATCATCGTGGCGATGGATCAGGAACATCCAGACCAGGCAGGGTCCGATGCCACAGACGATCGCGAGCCAGGGGGACATGAGCTGCCGTGCAGCGTAGCCAGCGGTGATGACGGGCGGCTACAGTGCGATGATGATCGCCACCTTCCTCAGGCGACTCTTCGGCAGAGGACCAGACATGCTGACCATCGGCTCCAAGGCTCCCGACTTCTCCGTAGCGGCCCACGACGGCAGCACCGTCACCCTCGGCGCCCTCGCCGGCAGGCGCGTCGTGCTGTGGTTCTACCCCAAGGCCGACACCCCCGGTTGAACCAAGCAGGGCGGCGGATTCCGTGATCGAATCCGCGACTACGAGGCCCGGGACATCGTCGTGCTCGGCGCCAGCTTCGACACGATCGGCGACAATGCCGCCTTCGCGAGCAAGTTCGCGTTCCCATTCCTGCTGCTCTGCGACACCGACAAGAAGCTGGCGATGGCCTATGGCGCCGCCGACAGCGCGAGCGATGGATACCCGCGCCGCATCACCTACGTGATCGGCCGCGACGGCACGATCGAGCAGGCCATCGTAACCGCCGACAAGGAAGGGCAGGCCGCGGCGATCCTGGCGGCGATCGAGGGCGACTGATCGCGACGGCGACGCGCCCGAACCCATGGGGTAGGAGCCAGAGCGGAGATCGATGCGGATGGCCGCACACCGAGCGGACCGGCCGGTTTTCTCGAACATTTCGACCTCCGCTTTCGGCGCGACCTGCGCCGTGCTTCTTGGTCCCGAAGAGACGGCGCCAGACCGCCGTCGGCGACCGTGTCAGACAGCCGAGAAACCCCTGCTATGCTTCCATCGATGTCGACCTGCCCCACCAAGCCGGAAGACCGGTACGACCTCGCCGGCGCGCTGGCTGCGGTCCGCGGCGGCGACACCGTGAAGCTGGCCGAGATCGCCGAGCGCTACTACCCCCGGGTGCGCCGCATGGTGCAACGCAGTCTGCGCAACGACTTCCGTCGCAGCCACAGCTGGATCCAGCTGAACTTCAGCACCGGCGACGTCGTGCAGAACGTCTTCCTGCGCGTGCTGCCGACGCTGTCCGGGGTGCGCTGCACCGAGGAGCCGGCCTTCCTGAGGTTCCTGGCCACGGCGGTCGAGAACCACCTGCTCGACACCCTGCGCCACCACCAGGCCGGGCGCCGTGACGCGCGCCGGGATGCCAAGTCCGAGTCCGCCATTCTCGAGGCGATGACCAAGCCCGCGCCCGACAACACGCCGTCGTACGATGCTTCGTTCCACGAGCACGAACGCGCGCTGCGGGCCGTGGTGCGGGCACTGTCCGACCGTGAGCGACTCGTCTGGCGCCTGCGCGCACAGGACGAGCTGGCCTGGGCCGAGGTCGCCGAGCAGATGAACTACGCCAGCGCCGACGTCGCGCGGCAGGCCTTCAACGACACCAAGGCCAAGATCCTGATCGCGCTGCGGCGCCGTGGCTTCGCCGCGACCCGAACCGGCTGATGGACGATCACTCCCAGATCGCCGAGGATCGCCTGCTGCACTACGTGAAGAAGGCGATCGAGCTGCGGGACGCGGGTGAGACCGTGGACTTCGAGGACCTCTGCCGCGACGACCCGGGTCTGATCGAGGAGGTGCGCGAGACGCTCGGCCTCGAGGACATGGTCATGTCGCCGCCGACCGATGGACTGGTCGGCGAGACCCTGGCCGGGCGCTACACGCTGCACGAGTGCATCGGCCTCGGCGCGATGGGCACGGTCTACGAGGCGACCGACTGCGTGCTGCAACGCACGGTCGCGGTCAAGATCCTGCCGCCCGGCTTCCTCCGCGGCGATCATCGTCGCGAACGCTTCCTGCGCGAGGCCCGGGTCCTGGCGACGCTGAATCACCCGCACATCGTCCCCGTCCACGACTTCGGCGTGGCGACGGGTGGCCTGCACTTCCTCGTCATGGAGCGGCTCCTGGGCCACTCGCTGGCGAGCGTGACCTCGCCGACCCACCTCCCGGCCGACGGGCGGCTGCCGCCGGCCGGCTGGCTGCAGGAGGAGCTCGGACTGCCGTGCCGGTCCGCCGACTTCATCCCGCAGATCACGGCGTGGATGCTCGAGGTCGTGCAGGCGCTGCGCGCCGCCCACGAGATCGGCGTCTGTCATCGCGACGTCAAGCCGTCGAACGTGTTCCTGACGCGCGAGGGCAAGGCCGTGCTGATCGACTTCGGCATCGCGGCCCGCAGCGGCGACGCCACGATGACGACGCGAGGCAGCGCGCTCGGCACGCCGGCCTACATGGCGCCCGAGCAGGTGGCGCGCGACGAGAGCGCGTCGCCGACCATGGACGTCTACGGCGTCTGCGCGACGCTCTACCACCTCGTCTCGCGACAGCCGCCCTACCCCGGCGGCTCGGTCTCGGTGCTGGCGAAGCTGCAACGCGAGGAGCCGAGGCCGCTGCGGTCGATCGACCCGACGTTGCCGATCGACCTGTGCGCGATCATCGAGAAGGGCCTCGAGCACGACGTCGAACGTCGCTACCAGACGATGGCCGAACTCGAGGCCGACCTGCGCGCCTTCCTGGCCCACCGGCCGGTGACGGCGCGCCCGATCACGACTGCGGCCCGGCTGTGGCGGCGCCTCCGCCGGCGGCCGGCGCCGGTGCTGGTGCCGGCGTCGATCGCCGCCGCGGCGGCAGTCGCGTTCTGGCTCGCGGCCGCACGGAGCGAGGCGGCGGTCCGCCGCGACATCGAGCATCGCCAGCTGTTCGCGGCGATCGCGCCGAGCGTCGCGCTCGAAGGCACCGTCGAGCGGCGCCAGCAGATGAACCGCGAGGAACGCGCCGGGTTCATCGCGCAGCTCGATGCGGTGCTCGAACTCGATCCGGGCGACGTCTATTCCCGGACGTTGCGCGCCGGCCTCCACCTCGACCAGGGCAACGCGACGGCAGCGACCGCGGACATCGCGGCCATCGTCGGGTCACCGCCGAGCACCTACGAGCAGGCCCTGCTGATGCGCTACCGCGCGCTCGGACCCGGCCAGGCCGGCATCGCCGCGCTGCGCCTATCCGACATGCCCGCGCCGACGACGGCCACGGGACGCTTCCTGGCGGGCTTCCACCAACACCGCCGCAACGAGTGGACCGCCGCCGACGCGACGCTCGCCGGTGCCCCGGACTACCTGCCGGCCCGCTACCTCCGACTGAGCGTGCAGCTCCACCTCGGACTCAACGCGGACGACCGCGCCGCCAAGGAGGAGATCCTTCGCGCGCTCTGCCAGCAGGCCTCCGATCTCGAGGACGCACTCGGCGGACCGACCGCACGCACGACCTACGTCCGCGGCACCGCGCTGTGTGATCTGGGTGACCACGAAGCCGGCACGGTCGAGCTCGAGCGTTCCCGCGCCCTGCAACCCGACTCGTTCGGCACGCTCTTCAACCTCGCCGACGGCTACCGCGTCCTGGGTCAGCTGGCGCTGGCCGAATCGACGCTGCGCGACGCAGCCGCGATCCGACCCTGGCTGCTGAACGCGCGCCTGCAGCTCGCCGTCGTCCTCGGCCAGCAGGGCCGCTTCGATGCCGGCATCGAATGCCTGGACACCCTCGGCGATGGCGACCTCGCCACGCCGGTCGAGCAGGCGAGCGCGCGTTCCTTCATCGAAACCCAACGCCTCCTCGCGCTGCTCGGTGAACACCGCCACGACGAAGCCGTCGACACCGCACGCCGTCTGTTCGCGATCTGCGAGCAGGCGATGCAGGCGACGCCGGCGCCGTCCACGGCCCAGGCCAGCGCCTTCGGCTACCGCAGGCTGCTGGCCCGTCTGCTCCTCGACGACAACAGCCAGCACATCCAGGTCGTGCTGCACGGGCTCGAATCCGATCCGCTCGATCACGACTTCCTGAGTGCGACCGCCGCGATCCTCGATCGACACGGCTTCGCGGACGACAAGTTGACCCGCGACATCTTCGCCCGCCTCGTCCGGGTGCTTCGCACCCAGGCCGCGCGGACCGCACCGCGCAACCATTGATCCACTCGCTCCCTCCACGACTCCGAGACCTATCGCATGATTCTCACATCGCTGACCCTCCTCGCCACGTTGTCGCCCCAGCCGCCTGTGCCCCAGGGGGACGAGACCGGAATGCTCATCGAGCGCGCCGTCGTCGTGCAGGATCCGTCGCAGGGAACGGCGCTACGGCGTGTCCCCGAGGGTCCTGGGCCGGTCTCGCCATCGCTGCTGCAGATCGACTCGCCGCGCTTCGATCCGGCGGTGATGTTCCCCAATGTCGGCGGCATCAGGTTCGGCAGCTTCTCGGGCGGCACATCGGTCATCGTCGCTGATGTCGAGGGCCACGCCGACATCACCGGGGCCACGCAATGGGGCTACCTCTACCTGGCGGTCTCGGGCGCGAATTCCGGCTCCCATCCGCAATTCCAGTCAGCCGCGGCGGGACCGGGCGGCATCGCCGCCGACACCTTCAACTACGTCTTCACCGGCAGCTCGCTGGCCGGCGACTACGTCGGCATCCTCGAGAAGGCGCGCGATGGTGTCGACATGGGACTCACCGACATCAGCGGCCTCGATCAGAACCTGGCGGCACTGGGGCTGGCTCCCGCGCTCGCCGGCGCAGCCGAGGCCCTGAACTCCGACTTCTACTTCACGGTCGCGCCGGGCTCACTGCCGCAGGTCTATCAGTGGTTCTCGAGGGGCAACCCGAGCAGCGCGACGATCTTCAAGATCCAGTGGAGCGAGACCACCCAGCAATGGTCACCGCCCGTTGAGTTCCTGACCTACGAGGAACTCGGCCTGGACGAGACCATCGAGATCACCGGCCTCGCCATCGAGCCGGCGGAAGGCGAGGTCCTGCTCGCCACGTCGACCGAGGGCATGAAGCTCTGGTTCGTCCGCTACGAGGTCGGGTGGATCATGCCCCCCCTCATCGTCGGCCCCTACCGGACCGGCAACGGCGACGATGTCGCCGATGTCCTGCTGCAGCTCGGGCCCGGCAATCACATCACCGCGTTGTGCGCCAGCGATCCCAACACCGAGGTGACCGCGCTCGCGACCCTGCAGGCGCAGACCCTGGCGATCCCGATCGAGGACTCGCGGACCGATCGCCCGTGCTTCGACCTCGCCGCCTCACGCAGCCGCAACCGCCGCACGGATGCCGACCAGGTCTCGATCTTCGTCTCCGCTGTCAGCTGCGTGGCGGGCAACCCGAACTACTTCGTCGTCACGATCGACGGCATCGCCACGTCAGCCATCTTCGGCCGCATCTCGAGCCAGCCCCCGGTCCAGCGCTTCGACGTCGAGATCCCGCCGACGATGCCGGCCGGACCGTTCCGCATCAACTGCACGGTCTGCGACCGGTCGGGCCAACCGCTGGCCAGCACGCACGACTTCGAGATGTGGCGCTGATCAGCTCACCGCGACGCGATCAGCGACAGGCCGCGATCGCGCGGGCGACGTAGACCGGCGCGACCTTCTTGCGCCAGTAGACGTCGAGGTCGGTGTTGTCCATCGTCCGCGCCGGCTTCATCGCAGCAGCGCCGGCGGCCGCGATCAGCTCGTCGCTGAGCCGGTTGCCGACCAACAGCTGCTCGCTCGCGGTCGCCGGGATCGCGTACGAGCCGGCGCCGCCGAGGCGGATGTTGGCCCTGGTGACGACACCGGCGCCGTCGAACCACAGGCAGGCGCCGACGCCGAGCACGGGGAAGTCGAAGGTGTCGCGGCGTCGCAGCTTGAGGTAGCTCGCCTGCCAGCCCCCCGGTGCCGGCAGGATCAATCGCGTCAGCAACTCCTCGGGCCGCTTGGTCAGGTAGCGGATGCCGTCGTCCTGATAGAGCTCATCGGCGGCGATGCGACGCGTGCCATCGGCGCCGACCAGCTCGACCTCGGCCGCCATGGCGCAGACCACGGGCACCGAGTCGCTGCTCTGCACGGCCCAGCAGCGCGGCGAACCGGGCGCGACCCAGCAGATGTCGCCGTCCTTCTTCATGCAGAAGTGGATCGACTCGCGCCATTCGTGCGACTGGTCGTAGTAGCTGCAGCGCGTGTCGAGCAGCAGGTTGCCGCCGATCGTGCCCATGTTGCGCAGCAGCGGCGTGCTGATCTCGCGCACGGCGTGGACGAAGCCCGGGTAGTGCTCGCGCAGCGACGCGTCGTGTTCGATCGTCGACAGCCTGACCATGGCGCCGATCGCCGTGCGGCCGTCATCGAGCCGTTCGATGGCGTGGACCTCGGGCAGATCCTGCAGCGAGACGACGTGGGTCGGCGTCTGGTGACGCCGCTTCATGTTGGGATAGAGATCCGTGCCGCCGGCGACGTACATCGCCTCCTTGCCGTGCGCGGTCGCGATCGCGACGGCCTCGGCGGCGGTCTTCGGACGGTGGTAGGTGAACGTGGGAAGTCGCAGCATCGTCGGTTCTCCTACTTGGCCGCCTTCTTGGTGCGCTTGGGATCGTTGACGGCGCGGCCATCGCCGCCCTGCCACGGTGTCTCGATCTTCAGCGACTCGCCGAAGTCGACCTCGGGCAAGCCGGTCGCATCGTTCTTCGGACCGTGCCGCGCCTCCTTGCCGGCGGCCTTGTTCTGCATCGCCGCGAACACCTTCTCGAACGAGACCGGCACCTCGTCGACGCGCACGCCGACGGCGTCGAACACGGCGTTGGCGACGGCCGGCATCATCGGCAGCAGCGGTCCCTGCCCGACCTCCTTGGCGCCGAACGGACCGTTCTTGTCCGGGGCCTCGACGACGTAGGTGACGACGTCGGGCATCTCGAGCGTGGTCGGGCTCTTGTACTCGAGCAGCGAGGGGATCTTGTGGACGAAGATGCGGTCCTGCTTGTGGCTGCGGTCGCGATACTCCATCGCCTCCATCATCGCCTCGCCGAGCCCCATGTAGACCGAGCCCTCGATCTGCCCCATCGCGATCACGGCGTTGAGCGCGCGGCCGATGTCGTGCGCCATCCAGACCTTCGGCACCCGATAGATGCCGGTCTCGGGATCGACCTCGACCTCGACGACCGCGGCCGAGTAGCTGTAGCTCGGACTCGGACCGACGCCGCCGCCGCGGAACTTCGCCGCCGACGGCGGCGGCGAGTAGCTGCCGACGGTGCCGATGGTGCCGACGCTGGCCTCGGCGACACAGACCGCCTCCTGCCAGCTCATGCCGGTCTTCGGCTCCTCGGCGTCGAACACGCGCTCATCGGCGAACACCAGCCGACCCGCCGGCACGTCGAGCTTCTTGCTCACCGCGCCGGCGATGATGTCGCGGGCGCGCTCGGCGGCCTGCATCGCGGCGTTGCCGGTCATCACCGTAACGCGCGAGCTGTAGCTGCCGAGATCGACCGGCGTCAGGTCGGTGTCGCTGGTCACGACCTTGATGCCGAGCGGATCGATGCCGAGCACCTCGCCGATGATCCAGCCGAGCACGCTGTCGCTGCCCTGACCGATGTCGGTGCTGCCGCAGAACGCGGTGACCAAGCCGCTGCGATCGAGCTTGAGCTGCACGCCCGAGTGCGGCATGCCGTTCCAGTAGATCGGCAGGCCGGCGCCCGACAGGTAGCTGCTGCAGGCGAGCCCGAGTCCCTTGATCCAGCCGTCGGCGGTGCGCTCCTTCCTGCCGCGCCGTTCCTTCCAGCCCGAACCGGCGACGACCTTCTCGATGCAGGTGCCCAGCCCCATCGAACCGATGCGCAGGAAGTTGGCCGTCAGCGAATCCGCGGGCGCGAGATTGTCGAGCCGCAGCTGCGCCGGGTCGAGGCCGAGATCGCAGGCGATCTTGTCGAGCTGGACCTCGAGGGCGAACCTCGGCTGCGGCGTGCCGTGACCGCGCTTGGGCCCGCACGGCGCCTTGCAGGTGAAGAAGCGGACGCCGCGGAAGTGGTAGTTCTCGACCGCGTAGGTCACGGTCTGCAGCGCGCCGGTATAGAACGTGCTCGCCGTGCCGTAGCTGCCGTAGGCGCCGCCATCGAGATAGCTCTGGAAGTCGAGCGCGGTGATGCGGCCGGTCTTGGTGACGCCGACCTTGCTGCGCATCAGCACCGGGTGCCGGCCGCGATGGCACATGAACACCTCCTCGCGGGTCAGCGCGATCTTGACCGGCCGCCCGGTCAGCATCGACATCTTCGCCGCCGCGATCTCGTGGTTGAACGGATCGCTCTTGCCGCCGAAGCCGCCGCCGTTGGGGCAGGCGATGACGCGGATGTGATGCGCCGGCATCGGATGCAGCACGCGGGCCAGCGCCTTGTGCAGATAGTGCGGCGTCTGCGTGCTCGACCAGATCGTCAGCTTGCCGTCCTTGTCGAAGTGGGCCAGCGTCGCGTGCTGCTCCATCGGCAGATGCGTGTTGCCCTCGAAGAAGAACGTGTCCTCGCGAACGTGCTCGGCGCGCGCGAAGCCATCGGCCAGATCGCCGAACTCGAGGTTCTCGAGGCGGTGGATGTTGCCGCGCACGCCGTAGTCGTGCAGTCGCGGCTCGGCCACAGCCGCCGCCTCGTGCAAGCCGCCGATGGTCTGCAGCGCGCGGTACTCGACCTCGACCAGGCGGCAGGCATCCCAGGCGATCTCCTCCTCGGTCGCGGCGATCGCGACCACCGGATCGCCGACGAAGCGGACCTTGTCGGGGCACAACGCGTGCTCGTCCTGGCTCACCGGCAGGATGCCGAACGGGATCGGCATGTCCTTGCCGGTCAGCACGCCCTTGACGCCCGGCAAGGCCGCGGCCGCCTTGGTGTCGATCGAGACGATCTCGGCGTGGGCCACCGTGCTGCGCAGCAGCTTCATGTGCAGCATGCGCGGCAGCGTGAGGTCGTCGGCGAAGCGGGTCAGCCCGCTGACCTTGCTGCGCGCATCGACCTTGCGGATCGGCTTGCCGATGTGCTCGAGGTCCTCGGGTCGGGCATCGTGATGCCAGGGCGCGTCGTTCTTGCCCTCGGTCGGGCGCGTGGCCGAATCGTCAAGAACCATGGATCGACTCCTTGCTCGGCAGCTTCCTTCCGGTCTCGGCCGTCTCGCCGCGCAGGCGCGATGCCGCCAGCTCGACGGCCTCGAAGATCTTGTGATAGCCGGTGCAGCGGCACAGGTTGCCGGCGAGGCACTGCTTGATCTCCTCGCGCGACGGGTCCTTGTTGTCGCGCAGCAGCGCGTTGGCCGTCATCAGTATCCCCGGCGTGCAGTAGCCGCACTGCGCCGCGCCGAGGTCGGCGAACGCGTGCTGCAGCGGATCGAGCTCGCTCTTGTCGGCGAGCCCTTCGACGGTGCGCACGTCGCGACCGACGGCGTCGACGGCGAGGTAGAGACAGGACAGGATCGGCGTGCCGTCGAGCTGCACCGTGCAGGCGCCGCACTCACCGAGCTCGCAGCCGTGCTTGGTCCCGGTGAGACCAAGCTCCTCGCGGAGCACCTCGAGGAGGGTCTTGTGCGGCAGGAACGCCACCTCGTGCGGCTCGCCGTTCACCTCTAACGTGGCGAGTACCTTCTGCTGTTTGCCGGGGTCGATCATGGGGGCGAGCAGGATAGCGACCGGGGCGGTCCGGATGAAGCTGGCATGGCCGCAGCAGTCGCAAACTCGTGGCCGCGATGGCACCTTCTAGAGCTCGTTACGCGGGGCCGGAGACGCTCTCTGAACGCTCGTGGCCACATCGCTTGCTGCGCTAATCGAGTTCTCGAGCCCCCCCCGTCCCAGCCGAGAATCTACGGCTCTCGGAATTCAGGTCCGGCAGCGGCGCCGATTCCAGGTCGGAATAGCCGCATTCTCGGCCGGCCCGCCACCTTCTTCCAATTCCAAGGCAGGTCCCGCCCTGCTACTCGTGACTTAGTTGGCCAGGCAATCCCCGGATACGCCGCTCCTCGCACACTCCCATGGCTCAACATCTTCAGTGACTCTCTCCGTCACCAAAATACGCACGCACTACACTATTCGTCCGTGGGCACAATCAACCATGAATCATTGAGGGGGCAACGCACTGCGCGAACCTTGTCCTTACTGCCGAACACGCGCCTGGCTACATCATCGAACTCGCACTGATCTACACTATACACTTCCTGATTTCCGTAAGCCACCCAAGACCACGCGAGACTCACCCATATCCCACCCCTTTGAATGGCTCCTTGCAGCATGCGAACCATCCGCCCAGACCTCCAGGCAGTCTCACAAAGTCCGTCTGATGCATCTAGCGCCATTCCCGCAGCAACCACCCCATGGTCGACCCCCCAGAACACTTTATCGCCAGCCCGCGCATCACCCATCTCAGTCAAGATGATCGTGGCACGCTCGCACCCCTCACTCATTAGCAGGCTCAGCGTCTCTTTGTAATGATGACTCTGCTCATCCCAGATCCCTGCTACATGCCAAGGAGAGTTCCGGACATCGCGCACCCCACTTGAGAGCAGCATCTCCTCGACAACTACACCAACGTTGTTCCCCATGGCAAGCAGCTGCAATGCCCTCTTCGAGAACTTCAAACCCCAAGCGCTTCCCGGCAGCGCAGCCATCTCGTCCCCGTATGTCGCCAACCAGACTCCGCACGCCGACGCCAGGTCGCCATCACGGCCACCATCCCCCACAAACCGCTCGCCACGACCCCCCCCCGTCATGTGGGCAACATACGCCTCATAAACGTCGTCACCTGGGTATCCCGGGGCCATCCTCTCCCAATGCCACGGCAGCCCCCTCCTCCTTACGAGATCAGGATCCCACTCTCTCAAGCGGACTAAGCTCAACGCGGCCCAATACGGCGATTGCAGATCCTTGCCTTCAACGACTTCTCGACGCAGCGCGGCGACCACAGCCCCCCGATACCGTTCGCATATCCGACATGCCAGGGTACGGCCGTCGTTGGGCCACCTCTTGCTGCCGTACCCTCTCAGCATACGAAAGAGGGTTCCCGCATCAACCTTGCTCCAGTCCGCAAGTTCTTCGAACACACTCTCGCGACTACGCCTTGATGCGCTCGCTGCAACAGCACCATCCTCTAAGGACCTACCCTTGCGTGTGGCCAAGAACCGCACGATCGCCGGGTCAGAGCTTCTTTGACACAGCGTCTCGCGCTGAACATCTGTTAGCCACAACGCAATGTCAGGCAAATCCTCAGTCATCACCCTGCTCGCCCGACCTCGGCTTGAAATAATCCGGCTCGCAAACTCACTTCCGAGCCATCGCTCAGCTACAGGGTCATTGTCCGGCAACTCTCTAATCCTATCTCGCGCATATTCGGCGAGATCTTCATCACTGTAGTGAGCGAGCCAGCGCAGACCAGACTGACAGCAAGACCCGAGTAGGACAAGAACTGCAATCGCATGCTTGCATCTCATGACTCGTGGATACCTAGCATGCTACTCTGCCTCCTTGTCGATGTGTTTAAGCTCTCTTGCCATGCCAATGCAGCTGCCGCAGACACGCTGAAAACGCTTACATCTCCCCCCACTCGCCGTACATCTGACTGCTGTTCACATACGATGTGCCATGGCAACCCACACATTGTTAGATAGACGCCCATGTCCTGCCGTGGAGACCGAGCCTTCCAGATGACCTGCAAACCGCCGCCCACCAACCTCGCTTCGAGACCTAGGGCCAAGAATGCGAGCAACAAGTCACCCAACTGGGCCTTGCGGTCTACTGACACCGGCACATCGACGACCCTGGCATCACCTCCTGAACACGCTGCAACCCGAAGATACGGCGGAACGCTTGCGCGCTCCCGCAGTCTATCTTGCAACCACAGTCCACCTCGCACCGTTCCACGATGCATCTTCTTGGTCTTCCAACGACGCGGCTTCCAAGGAGGGCTCTTCCAAGGGTATTTGTCGGTCAGATACGGCTCAGCCGCATTGTCGTCAGGGTCTCTCTCTTGGCTCGGGTACCTGCTTTGGCCTGGGCGGGCTCCAGTCTGGCCCCGGCCGATCATTCGGAATGGTCGGGGGAAGACCCTTGTTCCCTGGGAGTGTGATATTGATGGCTACCCCGTTAGGCCCCGGAATAGGTATCACAGTGATCTCAATTTTCTTATCTGGGCATTTCACATCGTAGTGTGTCGGGTTCCTGAGAATGATCCTCGTACGACCGCCTGGGCCACCTTGGGGCTTTCCATCGGGACATTGCTGCGGACGTCCGTTCAGATCCCTCGCATCCACGTCCGATAGGCCGTTGTGCTGGACCTCTACTTCGCCATCGCCAATCACACCATCGCGCTCTGCATTTGCCACACAATCTGCTGCTCGCGACGCGACGTCTTCGCTGTCATCGCCCCTTCCATCTGCCTGGCCTTCGTCCCAGTTCTCGTATGACCTGTCTGGTGGAGTCCCATACAATTGCACATCAAACCACACGATATTGTTACTATCCTTGATGGCCCCGCTTTGCCCTCCGGGCTTGAAGGGCTCATAAGGATCAGAGTAGGCGCCTCGCGGGTTGTCTGGGGGCGCCGGATTGACCGGCCCGAGGGGCGGATTCTTCGGCCCCCGATATGAGAAGCGTAGTGAACGCTCGTATTTACCGTCCAGCCCTGGACTAGAGGAGCCGCAATGCACCTGCACTCCAATTACAACATCTCCTGGACCAGGCCCGTTGCCCCGTTGCGAGTGACTCGTCATCATTACCTTCCGTGAGACGACTTGGGGTTATCTACGACGAACAGGAACCATGCGGCCTGGACGTCGGCCGGCAAGTGCAGACCGGACCACTACCGATCCACCTGCCACGTCGGCGGCAAAGCTCGGAATACGACGAAGTTGGTAGTGCCAGGCGTTCCCGGTGTACTGAACCTGTAGCGCACTAGTTCCTGCACTGCAGTACTGTTCGTCGCTAGGAACGTCGTTTCCGAGTTCGCAGTCTGGAGCGAAACGACGATACTCGTGGTGCTGCTCTCGCGAGTCCGCGTCTGGACTTCCCACTTCAGGTCCACTCCTTGGTGGCTCACGACCTCTACTCCGAACGTCGCCAAATCACCTCCCACCTGCATCCACGGAGTGTACGCCCATCCTGTCGGCGTTTCTGCCCCTCCTTCCCAGCCTTCGTAGAGGATCTCACCTTGGATCTGGTTCGTCATTCTCACACCTCGCTCAGTTCGGCGACCAAAGGGGATGACAGAATTGGAAGTGGATGAAGTCCGCCCCCTCGTTGTTGCTTTCCAGGACGTAGCGCACCAGGTCTTGGGCGTTGGTTACGTCGAACTTGAAGATTCCGGCCGTCGTCGAGTTAATCAGCTGACTGCCGATCGAACCAGCGCCGGCGTCGCTCTCGTCCGACGACTTGGTCTCGAGCTTCACGGTCCAGGAGCTTGCGTTGCCAACCGCGTAGACTTCGATGGCAGCGACGCCATCGTTGCCTCCAGCTGGCATCCAGAAGCCTTCGTAGCGGGTGGAATCGGCCGCCGCGTGGGCCAAAGTCTCACCGAGGATCAACATGTCCATTGCCTTCTCCTTGCTCCTCTGTCAATTGCGTTCCCAGATGGGGTTGAGTCCGCGGAAGTGTACCCACTCGGTCCCGGAAGACGCCTGGACGGTGTATGCGTATCGGACCAGTTCGAGGCAACCCGATGCTGCCTGCGTCGACACGGTGTCCGGCGAGCTGGTGCTGACGGTGATCGAGCTGAGCGTCGACGCCGAAGCGTCGCTGTCCTCTCGGTTTTTCGTCTGGATGGCACAGTCGAAGGACGCAATCGCCCCGGATGCCTTTAGGAACTGAACGACACCAGTCAAGTCATCGCCTTGGCTCGGAATCCAAGGGCCGTGGTAGGTGAGGCCGCCGGAGTCGGCTATGATAGTCTGTCCGATCAGCATACATGTCTCCGCTGTTGTCGTCGTGGTTTTTGCGGATCACCTCAGGACTCTGGCCGTGATCCGACCTACAAGTCACCGTCGATGGCAAACCTCCGTCGGATTTCTTTGATTTCCCGAGCCTCTCTGGACCCGAGCGACCATTCGCTTGGCGAGCTGGTTAAACTCTCCACGGGACAGTCCGAGTGCAAGTCTGGCCTGTTCGCAGGTGCCGCCGCCCACTAGCACCGAGATGACTACACGCTGCCGCGAACCGTAGAAGAGCCCAGCGGCCACCAGCAATCCCGTTTCAGCACGCGAAGGCAGCGGAACGTGTACGTCACAAGTCGCGGCGATGCGATCGAGTTGGCCGGTTGGCCGCCACGGCCGGCGACGCAGTTCGCGATGCACGTTCTTGGCGCGCTCGTCACAGATCTTGCGCGCCAGCGCCTGCAGTGAACGGACCGGGCCACTGACACGGGTCCGCACGCAAGTGCAGAGCTCGAGCATCACAAGCCCGACGAAGTCATCGACTTCAGAAGCTGGCAGGAGCGAACAAGCCCGCGTCCGCACTAGCGACAAGGCGTCGCACCAGGCGGAATCGGGAATCACGCCCTGAGCCCTGAGCCCTGAGCCCTGAGCCCTGAGCCCTGAGCCCTGAGCTCTGAGCCCTGAGCCCTGAGCCTAGCCTCACCGACACGTCTGGTTTCACATGTTCCTCCGGCCCGGCCCCTGAATTCCACCGACTCTACCCTGGGCGTCCGAGTCACAGCGACATAGCCATCCGAACCGTGGAAGTAGCCAACGCGCTACAGAAACCCGGCGCATAGTTGAGGTCTTCGGAAAGCGAAAGCGACTCACGAGGCCGAGGGAAGCATTTGGCCCGTACCGCATGAACTACGCGTGCAGTGCAACGCCCAATCACTTGCCCACGAACAAACGGCAAGACCGCCCCCGAACTGCCCAAGCAATCCTCGACCCATCCGCACACCAATCAGCCGCGAACAACCCGAGTCGCGCGAACACCAGCAAGGTTGAAGTAGCTCCTGCCTCACGTCATATTAGCAATGAGTCAACCTCCGACACCTTCTCATGCCGCTTACGCAAAATGGTGAGGGCGCTCTTCCACAAGAAGCCGACTCTGCCACGATGAACCCCTTGCCGTAGCTTGACCCACCCACTGACTTATTCGTCAACTTGAAACCCGGTTGAGAGGACTGGGGAAGCTCAACTCGGCGCAATGCCAGGACTCGCGCCATCGCCACCCCCACCGTGGGCCGCAATCGCCGCGAGGAACCGCTCGCCGAACGAGTCGAGCTTCTTCTGGCCGATGCCGCGCACCGCCAACATCGCGCCGGCCGACGACGGTCGCCGCCGCGCCAGCTCTTCGAGCGTCGCATCGGAGAACACAACATAGGGCGGCACTCCGAGCTCGCTCGCGATCTCGCGCCGCAGTGACCGCATGCCCTCGAACAGCTCCCGTTCCGCCGGTTCGAGTTCGGTCGCGACCTCCCCACCACCCCCACCTCCGCGCCGCGTCCGCCGCGGCCGGGCCTCGAGCGCCGCCTTCGGCACCCGCAGTTCGACCTTCAGGTCACCGCGCAGCACGGCACCGCCATCGTCGCCGAGCAGCAGGATCGGGTACTCGCCCTCGCTGCGGATCAGCACCCCCTGATCGACGAGCTGGTCGATGTAGTTGCCGAGCTGCATCACCGGCACGCCGGCGCAGATCCCGAACGTCGGGATCGCATCGTGGCCGCGCTGTCGGATCTTGTCGCCGCGCGTGCCGCGCAGCACGTCGATGATGTAGCGGGCCCCGAAGCGCTGCCCGGTCCGCACCACCGCCGACAGGATCTTCTGCGCCATGACGTGGCCGTCCTCGACTTCGACCAGCTCGCCGAGGCAGACGTCGCAGGCGCCGCAATCGTCGGGCTCGTAGTCCTGCCCGAAGTACTCGCTCAGCGCGCGGTGCCGACATCGCGCCAGCCCGGCGAATCGCTGCATGTGCTGCATCAGCTCGAGCTGCGCCGCGAGCGCGTCGGCATCACCTTCGCCTTCCTCGCTGCGGCGGCGCATCACCATGCGCCACTTCGCCGCGTCCGCGTTGGAATACAGCAGCAGGCACTCGGCCGGCAGGCCGTCGCGACCGGCGCGCCCGGTCTCCTGCTGATAGTGCTCGAGGCTCTTCGGCATCGCGGCGTGGACGACGAGCCGTACGTCGCTGCGATCGATCCCCATGCCGAACGCGACCGTGGCGACGACGACGTCGAGCCGTTCGGCGCGGAAGTCGGCGCTGATCTGCGTGCGTTCGCCGGCGGCCAGGCCGGCATGGTAGGCGCGGGCATCGATGCCGCGCTGGCGCAGGGCCGCGGCCAGCGCCTCGGTGTCCTTGCGCGCGATGCAGTAGACGATGGCGGCGCTGCCGCGATGGCGGGCGATCGCCTCGGCGACCTGGGTCTCGAGGTCCTGCCGCGGCAGCACGCGATAGCACAGCTCGGGGCGGTCGAACTTGCCGATCAGGCGCCGCGGCTTCCGTAGCGCGAGCTGGTGGACGATGTCGTCGCGCACCCGCGGTGTCGCCGTCGCCGTGAAGGCGTGGAACGGCACCTCGGGCAGTCGTTCGCGCAGCTCGGCGAGGCGCCGGTACTCGGGGCGGAAATCGTGCCCCCACTGGCTGATGCAGTGGGCCTCGTCGATCGCGACGGCGGCGATGTCCTGCGCCGTGAGCCAATGGAAGAACTCGGGCTGGAACAGCCGCTCGGGCGCGACGAACAAGAGCCGCAGTTCGCCCGACGACGACAGCTGCCGCAGCTCGGCGCGGCCATCGGCGTCGAGGTTGCCGTGCGCGGCCGCGGACGGGATGCCGTGCAGCCGCAGCCCGTCGACCTGATCCTGCATCAACGCGATCAGCGGCGAGACGACGACGGTCAGGCGGTCGAGCATCAGCGGCGGCAGCTGATAGCACAGCGACTTGCCGCCGCCGGTCGGCATGACGACGAGGGCATCGACGCCATCGAGGGCGGCGTCGATCGCCTCGCGCTGCCGCGGCCGCAGCGCCTGCCAGCCGAACCAGCGTTCGAGGTTCGCGGTGATCGCATGATCGCGTTCGGATCGATCGGGAAGAACGGGAGCCACGGCGCCACCGGTTTAGCAGTGGGCCACGCGTGAACCCAGCTTCGAACGCCTCGAACGGGCCGGCCGCGACGATCGGACTTGTGGCGTTGCGGAGTGCCCGCGGTGACGCAGGCCCCTTCAAACGACAACGGCGACCCGCAAATGCGAGTCGCCGCGTCAGCGAACGATGGCCGCCGGAACGGCCGCCGATTCAGATCACATGTTGACCGTGACCTGATAGCCGTCCGTGAGGTTGGCCAGGCCGAGGCCGCAGCCACCGCCGCCGCCGGGCAACAGATCCGCGCCCTGGACCCCGATGATGAGGCCGCCGAGCGTCGTGCTGAGCGGTATCTGGACCGTGCTGGTCGTCGCGAACCACTGCGCGATCGAGAAGGTGTGAACGACGTTGCAGCCGAGCAGGTTCTGCGGGGTCGCGGACAGGTCGAAGCCGAGGACCGGGATGCCGGTGCTGGAGTTGCCGGTCATCTCGGCGTTGATGAAGCCACCGATGTTGGGCGAACCGCA
>JAGQRA010000736.1 GCA_020425885.1 Planctomycetota bacterium
AATACGAGCAGTTCGCGTTCATCAACCGCGCCACCGGGCCCTACTGGTGGGCCTACTGGATCATGGTCTCGTGCAACGTGGTCAGCCCCCAGTTCTTCTGGTTCCGGGCGCTGCGTCGCAATCCGACCGTGCTGTTCATCATCTCGATCTTCGTCAACATCGGGATGTGGTTCGAGCGCTTCGTGATCACGGTCACGTCGCTGAATCGTGACTTCCTGCCGAGCAGCTGGGGTTACTTCACGCCGACCCTGATCGACATCCTGACCTACGCCGGCAGCTTCGGTCTGTTCTTCACGATGTTCCTGCTGTTCTGCCGCTTCCTGCCGATCCTCGCCATCAGCGAGGTCAAGGGCGTGATGCCGCAGGCCAACCCGCACGCCCACCACGACGCCCACTAGCAAGGACCAGCAATGAGCAACACCCGCAATTGGGGCGTCATCGCCGAGTTCGAAACGCCCGCCGCGATCTACGAGGCGGCGAAGAAGACGACCGATGCCGGCTACACGCGCGTCGACGCCCACACCCCCTTCCCCGTGCACGGCATCGATGCCCAGCTGCGCCAACGGCCGAGCGGGCTCGGCTGGATCGTCGTCTGCTGCGGCTTCACCGGCATCATCCTGGCCCAGCTGATGATGTACTGGATGAACGCGGTCGACTATCCGATGTGGGTGTCCGGCAAGCTGCCGTACGCGTGGCCCGCGACGATCCCGATCACGTTTGAGCTGATGGTGCTGCTGTCGGGCTTCGGCGCCGTGTTCGGCATGTTCGCGCTCAACCGGCTGCCGCGGCTGCACCACCCGATCTTCAAGCACACCTCCTTCAACCGCGTCAGCGACGATCGCTTCTTCCTTTCGATCGAGGCGGTCGACCCCAAGTTCGACAGCCGCGAGACGGCGCGTTTCCTCGAGAGCCTCGGCGGCATCAACGTCGAGGTCGTGGAGGACTGACCCCGATGAACAGCCCCCTCCTTCACCGGTCCATCCGTAACGGCACGATGCTGCTGCTCGCCGCCGGCGTCGCCGCGTTCGGCGGCTGCATGCGCGGCGGGACGTCCGAGCTGCCGCCGGTCCACATCGTGCTCGACATGGACTTCCAGCCCAAGGTCAAGGCTCAGTCGAAGAGCACCTTCGCGACCTACACCGACCACCGTGGCATGCGGCTGCCGGTCGCCGACACCGTGGCCCGCGGCTCGCTCGCCGATCCCGCGCTGGCCAATCGCGATGCCAGCAACGCCTTCGTCACGACCAACCCGGTCGCCATCAGCGCCGACGTCCTGAAGCGCGGCCGCGAGCGCTTCGACATCCACTGCGCCATCTGCCACGGCCTCAGCGGTCAGGGCGGCAACGGTGTCACCGGCAACGGTCTCGTCGGCCGCCGCTGGCCGGTCGTCATCCCCAACTTCCACTTCGTCGAGGGCAAGGACAACCGCGTCGCCCAGCTCCCCGTCGGCGAGATCTTCGAAGTGATCACCAACGGCAAGGGAACGATGCCGGCCTACGGCCCCCGCATCACCCCGGAAGACCGCTGGGCGATCATCCACTACATCCGCGTCCTCCAGTCCCTCAGCAAATAGGGCCTCAGCAAGTACCCATGACTGCCACCGCGAACCTGACCGCGCCGAGCCTCGACCAGCTGGCACCGAGCCTCACGGCCCGGGTCAAGCAGGGCGACCTCGTGATCCCGCAGATGGCCTTGCTCGCCATCGGTGTCGCCCTCCTCGGCGGCGCCTACTTCACCGGCGACGAGCACGGAAGCTTCTGGTTCTCGTATCTCGTCGGCTACATGGGCGTGCTCGGCATCGTCCTGTGCGCCCTGTTCTTCACCATGGTGCAGCACATCACGCGCGCCGGCTGGAGCATCACCGTCCGTCGCCTGGCCGAGAACCTGGCCTGGACGCTGCCCTGGATGTTGCTGCTGTTCGCGCCGGTGATCGCCGGTTCGCACACGATCTACCACCACTGGATGGGTGCCGACCTGACCCAGGATCTGGTCCTGAAGGGCAAGTCGGCCTGGCTCAACCAGAACGCGTTCTTCATGCGCGTCGGCATCTACTTCCTGATCTGGATCGTGCTGGCCTGGTTCTTCCGCAGCAAGTCGATCAAGCAGGACGACAGCGGCGATCCGGCGATCAGCCTGCGGCTGTCGCGCGTCGCCGCCCCGGGCCTCCTGCTGTTCGCGCTGTCGATCACCTTCGCCGCCTTCGACTGGATCATGTCGGTCGACCCGCACTGGTTCAGCACCATCTTCGGCGTCACCTACTTCGCCGGCGGCTACATGGCGTTCCTCGCCTACACCATCCTGTTGGCGATGTGGCTCGGCCGCAAGGGCTACCTCAAGGAGGCGATCACCACCGAGCACTACCACGACCTCGGCAAGTTCCTGTTCACGTTCGTGGTCTTCTGGACCTACACGAACTTCAGCCAGTACATGCTGATCTACTATGCGAACCTGCCCGAGGAGACGCATTGGTTCGCGGACCGCGCCGTCAATGGCTGGGGCGCGGTCGGCGTGATCCTGATCGTCGGCCACTTCCTGTTCCCGTTCGTCTTCCTGCTGTCGCGCCACATCAAGCGCAACAACAAGACGCTCGCCTTCGGCTCGATCTTCCTGCTCGTCATCCACTGCATCGACATGCAGTTCCTGATCCTGCCGAGCGGCGCCAGCCACGGCGAGGCGCACGCCGGTCACGGCGAGGCGGCCGGCGGCCATGTCGACTTCGGCCACGAGTTCGGCGAGTACCTGCACACCATCAGCTGGGCCGACTTCGGCTGTTTCGTCGGGCTGATCGCGATCGTCACCGGCCTGACCATCATGAACATCCGCAAGAGCAACCTCGTCCCGGTGCGCGATCCGCGCCTCGCCGAGTCGCTGCACTTCCAGAACTTCTAGAGAGGAACCGGACCACCCATGAGCACCGCAACCGCAGAACCGAAGCACGCCGCGCCCGGCGCGCCCGAGGTTCCACAACCCCTCGACCCCGAACACGACATCGACGCCAAGTCGGCGACGTGGTGGGTGCTCGGCGGCACGATCGTGCTGTTCGTCTCCCTCTGGGTCATGGTGCCGATCTTCGTCCGCGTCCAGGAGGAAGAGAAGCAGAAGAAGACCAGCCCCGACCTCGAGCTGCAGGAGGTCCGCGACGAACAGACCGACTTCCTCGACGGTACCACCAACCCCAAGCGCAAAAGCATCGATCAGGCGATGGCCGAGGCCCTCCGCAAGTAGGAAGCACCCTCACCGAACCCCATCGCCGAGTCACGCCCCCGACACCCCACTCGACCCGCCATCATGCTCCGTTCACTCGTCCTTGCCTTCTCTCTGACCGGGGTGCTCGCCGCCCAGGCGGGTGCCGGCATGGGTGCGCCCCGCACCCTCGAGGTCCGGAACGAGGCCTCGACGATGCAGGACCGCATCGGCAACCGGATCGACACCAGCCTCACCTTCACCGACGAGCGCGGCTATCCGTACGCCTTGCGCCAGCTGTTTCCGGGCGAGCGCCCCGTGATCCTGCTGCTCGGCTACTACAGCTGTCCGGCGATGTGCGGCCAGGTGCTCGACGCGACGCTCGAGGCGCTCAACGAGGTGGCCTTCGACCCTGGCACCGACTACCAGCTGCTGAACGTCTCCATCGACCCGCGCGAGACCGCCGAGGTCGCCAAGGAGCGCAAGCAGACTTTCCTGCCGCGCTTCAAGAAGGTCGGCGCCGACAGCGGCTGGCGCGTCTGCGTCGGCGACCAGCACGACATCGAACGGCTCGCCGAAGATGTCGGCTTCCGCTACTACTGGTCGGAGCACACCAACCAATACGCCCACCCGCCGGCCATCGTCTTCCTGACCAAGGACGGCGTCGTCAGCCGGACCATCGTCAACACCGTCTTCGATCCCGACGACCTGCACCTCGCGCTCGTCGAGGCCGGCGAAGGCACCATGGGCAGCTTCCTCGACCAGGTCCGACTCAGCTGCCTGACCTTCGACGCCCGCACCAACAGCTACTCCCTCACCGCGATGACGCTGTTCCGCGTCGGTGGGGTAATCACCGTGATCGCCCTCGCCGGCATGATCATCGTCCTCCTGCGCCGCGAACGCCGACAGAAGCAGCTGCCGGCGATTGCCTGACCAGAGCCAACCAACAAGCCACCCAAGTCGACCCGAGACCAATCGTGTTTGCCCAACTGATCCAAGACCCGCAACGGGTGCCGCAGCACGTCGTGAACCCAGCGACTGGCGCCGCCAGCGAAATCGACGGCTTCGGTCAGATGACCAAGCTGGCAAGTTCCTTCGGGGACGTCGACGGCCTGTTCTACTTCACCTACGCCGTCTGCATCTTCTTCTTCGTCCTGATCCTCGGGGCGCTGCTCTACTCGGTCGTCGTCCACCGGCGCAAGACCTACGATCAGCCACCGGCATCGAACGTCACGCACAACACGCCGCTCGAGGTCGTCTGGACCGTGATCCCGCTGATCATCGTCATGATCATGTTCGCCTGGGGCTTCAAGGGCAGCCTCGACATGACCAACGTGCCGAGCGATGCCAGGCGTTACACGGCGATCGCGAAGCAATGGAGCTGGACCTTCAAGTATCCGAAGAGCCAGGCCGAGAGCGATGGCGAGGTCTGGGTCGAGATCGGCAAGCCCGTCGAGTTCCTGCTGCAGTCGATCGACGTCCTGCACGCCTTCTACCTGCCCTCGCACCGCGTCAAGCGCGACGTCATCCCCGGCCGCTACCAATCGACCTGGTTCCTGCCCACCGCGCTCGGTGACTACCACCTGTTCTGCGCCGAATACTGCGGTCAGGATCACTCCCGGATGTACGCCAAGCTCCACGTCGTCACCGCCGCTGAGTATGCCAAGAAGCCCTGGGACACCTTCGACGACAGCACCCCGGAGGCCACGGTCAAGAGCGGCCAGGCGCTCTACAACTCCAAGGGTTGCTCGAGCTGCCACTCGCTCAACGGCAGCGCCCTGGTCGGCCCGACCTGGAAGGGCATCTTCACCAAGAACCCCGACGGCACCTTCGTCGGTCGACAGACCGAAGTCATCGAGGCCGGCGAGCGCAAGACCATCACCGTCGACGCGGCGTACATCGCCGAGTCGATCGCCAAGCCGGACCAGAAGAAGGTCGTCGGCTTCGAGAACGTCAACATGACCCCGTCCGAACTGAATGAGCGCCAGCTGAACGCGATCATCGAGTTCATGAAGACCCTCGCCGACAACTAGGCCAGCGAGACAACAATGACCATCAACGCTCCAGCCGTCGAAGCTCCAACGGCCGCCCCTGCCGGCCGCAAGACCTACCTCAACTGCTCGTCGGGGTTCATGTCCTGGGCGGGGACGCTCGACCACAAGCGCATCGGCCTGATGTATCTGGTCGGCGTCACCTTCGCCTTCCTGTCCGGCGGCCTGTTCGCCCTGCTGGTGCGGCTGCACCTGTGGCAACCCGAGGGCCTGCTGTTCTCCAACCAGGACTACAACCAGATCTTCACGCTGCACGGCGCCTTCATGGTGTTCCTGTTCGTGATCCCGGCGATCCCGGCGTCGCTCGGCAACATGGTGCTGCCGCTGATGCTCGGCGCCAAGGACGTGGCGTTGCCGCGGCTCAACTTGATGAGCTTCTATCTCTGGGTCACCGGCGCGATCCTGGCGCTGTCGGCCATCATCGCCGGCGGCTTCGACACCGGTTGGACCTTCTACACGCCGTACAGCCTCTACACCCAGAAGGCCGTCGGCCTGATCGGCCTCGGCGTCTTCGTCCTCGGCTTCAGCTCGATCTTCACCGGACTCAACTTCATCGTCACGGTGCACAAGCTGCGCGCGCCGGGGCTGACCTGGTTCCGCCTGCCGATCTTCGTCTGGGCGCTCTACGCCACCTCGATCCTGCAGGTGCTGGCGACGCCCGTGCTCGGCATCACCGTGCTGCTGGTCGCGATCGAACGCCTCTACCACATCGGCATCTTCGACCCGCGCCTCGGCGGTGACCCGGTGCTGTTCGAGCACTTCTTCTGGTTCTACAGCCACCCCGCGGTCTACATCATGGTGCTGCCGGCCTTCGGCATCATCAGCGAGTGCGTCACCGTGCACTCGCGCAAGCCGCTGTTCGGCTACAAGCTGATCGCGTTCAGCTCGCTGGCGATCGCCATCATCAGCTTCCTGGTGTGGGGCCACCACATGTTCACCTCGGGGCAGTCGACGTACGCGATGTTCGCGTTCTCGTTCCTGACCTTCTTCGTCGCCATCCCGACCGCCATCAAGGAGTTCTCCTGGGTGGCCACGGTGTGGAAGGGCTCGGTCGCGCTCAACTCACCGATGCTCTACACGCTGGCCTTCCTGATCATCTTCTCGATCGGCGGCCTGACCGGCGTCATCCTCGGCTCGCTGAATGTCGACCTCCACCTGCACGACACCTACTTCGTCGTCGCCCACTTCCACTACGTGATGATGGGTTCGATCTCGCTGGCGTTCTTCGCCGGCCTGCATCACTGGTGGCCGAAGATGTTCGGCATCATGTACAACGAGACGCTGGCGAAGATCGCCTGCGCCGTGATCTTCATCGGCTTCAACGCCACCTTCATCCCGCAGTTCGTCATGGGCAGCCGCGGCATGCCGCGCCGCTACGCGACCTACGTGCCGGACTACGAGTTCTGGCACAAGTCCTCGACGGTGGGGGCCATGATCCTCGGGCTCGGCATCCTGCTGATGGTCTACTACCTGCTCGCCTCCCTGTTCCAGCGCCGGCAGGCGATGGAGAACCAATGGGGCGGTGTCACCCTCGACTGGCGGACGCCGACGCCGCCACCGCTCGAGAACTTCGACCACGCGCCGGTCGTCACCAGCGAGGTCTACGACTACTCCGACCTCGACCTGAAGACGATGGTCACACCCGCCAAGTGAGGCCATCAGCGAGAACCCAGCAATGAGTCACGACGGACATCATTCGGTAGTGATCCCGGCACCGGGGCCAGAGTTTCTGCCCCACACGGTCGCCCATCACTTCGACACCCCGGTTCAGGAATTCCAGTCGGCCAAGCTCGGCTTCTGGCTCTTCCTGGCGACGGAGATCCTGCTCTTCGGCGGCCTGTTCGCCGCCTACTTCTACTACCACGAGGCCTATCCGGAGACCTTCCGGGTCGGCGGCCAGCAACTCGACTGGAAGCTCGGCGCGCTCAACACCTCGGTGCTGCTGCTGAGCTCCTGGACGATGGCGATGGGCGTGCGCTCGGCACAGACCAGCCAGAAGAAGAAGCTGCTGATGTACTGCGGCCTCACGGTGCTCGGCGCGGCGATCTTCATGGTCGTCAAGTACATCGAGTACACGGCCAAGTACGAGCACGGACTGTTCGTCTTCCCGCACATGTTCGACGCCTACAACGAGGCGACCGGCCAGCTGGCATGGTTCACGGACCCGCACGGCGCGATGGCGGGAGTGCCGCACGGCCACCTGTTCTTCGCCATCTACGTGACCATGACCGGCATCCACGGTCTGCACGTGATCATCGGTGCCGGCCTGATCGTCTGGATCATGTTCGGCGCCGCCAAGGGTCGCTTCCACAGCGGCTACTTCCTGCCCGTCGACCTGGTCGGCCTCTACTGGCATCTCGTCGACCTGATCTGGATCTTCCTCTTCCCCCTGCTCTATCTGGTGCCGTGATGAGTGCCGACACACACACCCACGCCGATCACGGTGGCCACGGCGAGCTGCAGATGGGTCACCACCACGTCTCGAGCGCCGCGATGTTCCGCAACGTGCTCATCGCGCTGCTGTTCCTGACCTTCATCACCGTCCTCGTCTCGCGCTTCGACTTCGGCGGTGCGAACATGCTGATCGCGATGGCCATCGCGAGCGTCAAGGCGTCGCTCGTCATCCTCTTCTTCATGCATGTGAAGTGGGACACGGCGATCAACAAGATCATGTTCATGAGCTCGTTCCTGTTCCTGTCGCTGCTGCTGGTCTTCACCCTCGCCGATCAGGCGACGCGGCGCCTCGACAACCAGGCGCATACCATCAGGACCCCGGTCGCCAAGGAATGGGTGCACCCGGGCAAGCTCGAGACCGGCCACTAGACCGGCGGGAACACGAAGCTGCACGCTGTCTACCTGCATTCCCGCCAGCCTGCCGACGCCCGGATCGCGATCTGGAGTGACGACGGAGCCGACGCCGCTCTCGCCGAGCTGCCGGCGGAGCTGCGCGAGCTCACCGATCAGGTCCAGGCCCAGCTGCTGCTGCCGTCCGAGGAGTCCTCGCTGCAGCCGGTGGCGAGTCTCGATGACCAGGCCGAAGACGACGCGCCCAGACGCATCGCCCCGGCGCTGTGGACGATCCCGGCCCGCGGCCTGCGCCTCGCCGATGCGGTGCCCTACCTGGCACAGATCGAACTGCGCGCTCTGTCGGCGGACCTTCGTGCCCTCGCGGCCCTGAGTCGGCTCGTCGTCAAGATCATCGCCCGCGGCAGCTACGCCCCCGCGCCGCAGCCAGGCGTGCTGCGGTTCGTGCCGCACTGGGATACCGATACCCAATGGGTGCTCGCCGGCATCGCCGATCTGCTGCCCGGGAGCCTGTGCACGGCCCGCTTCGCGCTGCCCGACGATCCGGTCTACGCCGTCACGCCGCGCAACTTCGTCGTCAGCTTCGTCAGCCATGCACTCGATCAGCTGCTCTGCTCGGCACCCGAGGACCGGCCACCGGCGCCCCGATTCGAGAAGGCCGAGCGGTTGCCGCGCGACTTCTGGCAGACCCCGATGGTGCCGGTCCTCGAGATCCTCGTGCCGGACCAGCCGCTCGAGGAAGGCGCTCCCTGGGGCCTGCAGGTCCTGGTGCGTCCGGTGCCCACCATCAACTGCACCGAGACCATCGAGAGCCTGCACCAGCGCCTCGCCGCCAACCCGTTCGCCAACGAGCTGGCGCAGGACTCGGTGATCCGGGCCGAGCAGACCATCGATCGCGTCGCCGACAAGCTGCCGCCGCTGCGCCGCGCCCGCAATCTCAGCGATGGTCGCGCCAGCCTGACCCGGGCCGAACTCGACCAGATCCTCGACCACCTGCCGCTGCTCGAGTCCGAGGGCTTCGAGATCACGCTGCCCGGCGTCGAGTCGATGCAGCGGCTGTCGGCGCGCGTGCAGATCGTCGACTGCACCTCGGAGCCCGACGACCCGCGGCCATGGTTCGAGTTCCGTTGGAGCCTGGCCGTCGGCGACACCGAGCTGACGACGTCCCAGTTCGAGCAGCTGGTCTCGGCCAAGACGCCGCTCGTCTTCATCGACCGCCGACCGGTGTTGCTCTCGCCCAAGGACCGCGAGGCGCTGCGCGACTTCAAGAAGCGGATGCAGCAAGGCGGCGAACGCATCAGCTTCTTCGAGGCGCTGCGGCTGCGGCTCGGCGGCGCCTCGCACCTGCACGGCCTGGCGATGGAGTCGATCGCGAGCACGCCACGCCTCGAGCAGCTGCTGCAGAACCTCGAGCGCGCGCGCGCGGTCGAGGACCTGCCGATCCCCGACGGTTTCGACGGTGAGCTCCGCACCTACCAGCAGCGCGGTCACGCCTGGATGCACTTCCTCGTCGACCAGGGCTTCGGCGCCTGCCTCGCCGACGACATGGGTCTCGGCAAGACCGTGCAGGCCATCGTCGTCATGCTCGACTGGCGCAAGCGGCGCAATTCGAAGGCCGCGATCCTGATCGTCTGCCCAGTGTCCGTGCTCGGCAACTGGCGCCGCGAGCTGCACCGCTTCGGCCCCTCGCTCCGCACCGTGATGCACCACGGCAAGGGCCGCGCCCAGACCATCGAGGAGTTCAAGGAGGTGCTCGCCACGCACGACATCGTGCTGACCAGCTACAACCTGCTGCAGCGCGACGAGGAGATCATGAGCGAGGTGACCTTCGACGGCGTCATCCTCGACGAGGCGCAGAACATCAAGAACCCGACGACGCGGCAGTCGCGGGTCGCGCGCGGCCTGCGCGGTCATTTCCGCCTGGCCCTGACCGGCACTCCGCTCGAGAACCGCCCGCTCGACCTGTGGTCGATCATGGACTTCCTCAACGAAGGCCTGCTCGGCTCACGCACCCAATTCACCCAGACCCTCGAACACCCGATCGTCAAGCAGCGGCGCCAGGGCTCGATGTCGGCGCTGGCCCGGCTGGTGCGACCGTTCGTGCTGCGCCGGCTCAAGACCGATCCCGACATCGTCGCCGACCTGCCCGAGAAGACCGAGCAGGTGGTCGCCGCCACGCTCTCGCGCGAACAGGCGATCCTCTACGAATCCGTCGTGCGCAAGGGGCTGCAGGAGGTCGAGTCCGCCGGCGAGGGCATCCAACGCCGCGGCGCGATCCTGACCACGCTGCTGCGACTCAAACAGGTCTGCAACCATCCGGCGCACTACCTGATGGACGGCAGCTCGTTGCCGAGCCGGTCGGGCAAGCTCGACTTCCTGTCCGAGATGATCGAGGAGGCGCTCGACGAAGGCGACCGCTGCCTCGTGTTCACGCAGTTCAAGGAGATGGGGTCGCTGCTGAAGACCCATCTCGAGAACACGATGGGGGGCCCGGTCCTGTTCCTGCACGGCGGCGTGCCGCAGAAGGAACGCGACACGATGGTCACCGACTTCCAGGAGTCGCGGCCGGACGGCCCGAAGATCTTCGTGCTGTCGCTGAAGGCCGGCGGCACCGGCCTCAACCTGACCGCGGCCAACCGCGTGTTCCATTTCGACCGCTGGTGGAACCCGGCCGTCGAGGACCAGGCCACCGACCGCGCGTTCCGCATCGGCCAGCAGCGCAACGTCTTCGTCCACAAGTTCGTCTGCACCGGCACCCTCGAAGAACGCATCCAGCAGATGCTCGATCGCAAACGCGAGGTCGCCGACAACCTGCTCGCGGCCGGCGAGAACTGGATCACCGAGCTCAGCAACGAGGAGCTGCGCCGCCTGCTCGTGCTGGATCGACAGGAGGCGATCGCCTGATGGAGCGCAGGACGGTCTCTCTCGGCGAGCGCTGGCGGCGCGAAGCCACGCGCGGCATCGACGACAATCGTCTGGCCGCGGCTCTCGAAGCGCTGCCGAACATCCGCAAGTCGATGGTACGCATCCGCGCCGGCGGCATCCGCGCCGAGATGGAGGGCTCGATGGGCTCGATCCACGAGGTCAGCCTGCAGATCCGCACGCTGCCGCAGCGCGAGTGGCCGACCCTGGTCCGCGTCCTGCGCCGCAGCAAGTCGATCATCGAAGCGCTCGAGCAAGGCCGGGTGCCGCGTTCGCTCGACCGCCTCATGGCCCGCATCGTCGGCGAACCGCTGTTCCCCGACACCCGCAGCGTGACCTTCGGCTGCTCGTGCGACCTGCCCGAAGCACCGTGCCGCCACGTCCTTGCTCTGCACGAACTGTTCGCGCGTCGACTCGATGAGAAGCCCTGGGAACTGCTCATGTTGCGCGGGGTCGACCTCCACGAGCTGTTGACGGAAGTACACAAGTCACCTCACGATGGTGATTTGCCACCGCTCCCTTTCGGGGTCCCCGAAGAGCCGGTGCTGTATCCCGACGCCGAGGACGCCGACCTCGGGCAATGCCTCAGCCGATTCCAGGTGCGCTGGCTCTGCGGCGACGTCTCGGCCCGATTCTGCGAAGCGGCTTTCGCTGCCCTCGACGCGTTGCCGACAACAGTCGAGGCGACCGGTAAGCCGGAAAACAAGGTCTGATCTCCGGCCATCCTTGCGTCACACCGAACGGCGCCGTCTCCTGTCGCGACCCCTCTTCAGACGCAATGCTCGCCGAACTCGTACGCTTCGACCTGACCGACTCGATCCCCGGGTTCGTCGCCCTCGGAGTCTTCGTCCTCGCCTACCTGCTCGTCGTCTTCGAAGAGCGTCTCCACCTCAAGAAGTCGAAGCCGGTCGTCTTCGCCGCCGGCATCATCTGGATCCTGGTCGCGTTCGCCTATGCCGCACATCCGGGCAACGAACACCTCGAGGTCAACCACCTCGAGGACCGCATCCTGCACCACACCGGCGAGTACGGGGCGTTGTTCCTCTTCCTGATGGTGGCGATGACCTACATCTCCGCCATCGCCGCCCACAACGTGTTCCTCTGGCTCAACGGCTGGCTGGTGTCACGCGGCTTCAGCCTGCGCAGCGTGTTCTGGGTCACCGGCGGGCTGTCGTTCTGCATCTCGCCGATCGCCGACAACCTGACGACGGCGCTGTTGATGGGCACCGTCGTCGTCGCCGTCGGCAAAGGCAACGTCAAGTTCATCGCCCCGGCCTGCGTCAACGTCGTCGTCGCCGCCAACGCCGGCGGTGCGTTCTCGCCGTTCGGCGACATCACGACCCTGATGGTCTGGGCCAAGGGCAAGGTCCACACCGAGCAGTTCTTCTGGCTGCTCGTGCCATCGCTGGTCAATTGGCTGATCCCGGCCATCCTGATGCACTTCATGATCCCGAAGGGGAAGCCCGAACCGCTGCACAAGGATGTCGGACTCAAGCCGGGCTGGTTGACGGTGATCCTGCTGTTCCTGCTCACGATCGTGACGGCGGTGACCTTCCACGCCGTGCTGCACCTGCCGCCCTTCCTCGGCATGACGACGGGGCTCGGCTACTACATGATCTACGGCTGGTTGCGCACGCGTCGGCACAACAAGAAGGGCGACCGCACGCCGGTCGACATCTTCCACAATGTCGCCGAGGTCGAGTGGGACACGATGCTGTTCTTCTTCGGCGTGATCCTCTGCGTCGGCGGCCTGCAGGAGATGATGTTCCTGCAGAAGGCCAGCGAGTGGTTGTTCAACCCCGCCGGCTTCGGCCCGACCACGGCCAACATCGCCATCGGCATCCTGTCCGCGATCATCGACAACGTGCCGGTCATGTTCGCCGTGCTCGGCATGGACCCTTCGATGGACGTCGCCAACCCGGGCATGCTGCACACGCCGGTATCCGACTACCAGTGGCTGCTCGTCACCCTCACCGCCGGCGTCGGCGGCTCACTGCTCTCGGTCGGCTCCGCCGCCGGCGTCGCCCTCATGGGTACCGCCCACGGCTACTACACCTTCGGCCGCCACCTCAAGTTCCTGCCCGCGATCACCGCCGGCTACTGCGGTGCCATCGTCACCCACTGGTTCCTGAATGGCCCATAGGTGCCAGGACTGAAAACCACCTGTCGGCGCGTCGCGGTCGGCAGGTGGGTTTTGGTCCCGGCACCGTAGCTACAGTTCCTTGACCTCCTTGACCATCTCCTCGAGCGCCTCCTTGGCGTCCATGAAGACCATCAAGGTGTTGTCGTTGTCGAACAGCGGGTTCTTGATGCCGGCATAGCCCGGCGACAGCGAACGCTTGATGACGATGACGGTGCGGGCATGGTCGACATCGAGGATCGGCATGCCGGCGATCGGGCCGGTGTCCTCGCGCGCCGCCGGATTCACGACGTCGTTGGCGCCGACGACGATGACGACGTCGGTGTTCTTGAAGTCGTTGTTGATGCGCTCCATCTCCCAGAGCTGGTCGTAGGGCACGTCCGACTCGGCGAGCAGCACGTTCATGTGACCCGGCATGCGGCCGGCGACCGGGTGGATGGCGTAGCGGACCTGGCAGCCGCGCGCGGTCAGCTGATCGGCGAGGTCGCGAACGATGTGCTGCGCCTGCGCGACGGCGAGCCCGTAGCCCGGAACGAAGATGCACGAGCTGGCGCCATCGAGCAGCATCGCGACCTCCTCGGGACTGGTCTTCTTGATCGACTTGTAGTCGCGCGCGTCCTCGGCCACCGAATCGTCGCCGATGCCGCCGAGCAGGACGTTGCCGAGCGAACGATTCATCGCCTTGCACATGATCTGGGTCAGGATCAAACCCGAGGTCCCGACCAGCGCACCGACGACCACCAGCACCGGATTCTCGATGACGAAGCCGGCGGCCGCGCCGGCGATGCCGGAGTAGCTGTTGAGCAGCGACACCACGACCGGCATGTCGGCGCCGCCGATCGGCATCACGAGCAACACGCCGAGCGCCGCCGACACCAGCACGAGCAGGATGGCCATCACCGTCACCGTGGTGGTGCTCTCGGTGGTGACCATCAGGGCCGAACAGCCGATGGCGGCCAACGCCAACAGCGCGTGCACGTAGTGACGCATGACGCCGTTGACCGGATGGACCAGCTTCTTGCCGCCGAGCTTGAGGTAGGCGATGCCGCTGCCGGTGAAGGTCACGAAGCCGATCAGAACCGTGACCGGCGCGCTGATGGCATAGACCAGGGAGAACTGCTCGCCGACCGCCTTGCCGGCCTCGAGACCTCCGGACCTGGTGATCAGGTCGGACAGGGCGACCAACGACGATGCGATGCCGCCGAAGCCGTTGAGCGCCGCGACCATCTCGGGCATCTCGGTGGTCGGGGTGCGCTTGGCGATGACCAGGCCGACGGTGCCGCCGACGAGGATGCCGCCGACGACCACGTACCAGTTGAGGCCGGTCGCGATCGCGAGCGTCGCGACGACCGCGATGAACATGCCGATCTCGGACAGGCGGTTGCCGCTGCGACAGGTCTTGATGGTGGCGAGGCGCTTGATGCCGAACACGAACAGCAGCGCCGCGAGGAGATAGAGGTAGTTCACTTCTTCTCCTTCTTCTTGAACGAGGCCAGCATGCGGTCGGTCACCGTATAGCCGCCCACCACGTTGATGGTGGCGAAGGCGATGGCGAGGAACGCCAGCGACTCGGCGAGCCAGCCGGGCTCGAAGGTCCTGCCGTCGATCGAGAGCGTGCCGGCGCAGACGATGGCGCCGACGATGGTGATGCCCGAGATCGCGTTCGACCCCGACATCAGCGGGGTGTGCAGCGTCGGCGGCACCTTGGAGATGAGCTCGAACCCGAGCAGGGCCGCGAGCAGGAACACGAATAGGTAGAGGAAGATGTCCATGACTCGAGTTCGCTATCCGTTGTGCTGGGCGGCGAGCGCCTGGGCCGTGGGTTCGTGCCGCACCGTGCCGTCGTGGACGATGGTGACCGCCTCGAGGATCTCGTTACCGACATCCACCTTCGGCGTGCCCTCCTTGACGAACTCGCCGAGGAAGGCGAGGACGTTGCGGGCATAGGTGCGTGAGGAGTCGGCGGCGACCTGCGCCGGCAGGTTGCTGTCGCCGAGGATCGTGACGCCATCGACGACGGCGCATTCGCCGGCGACGGTGCCCTCGACGTTGCCGCCCTGCGCCGCGGCCATGTCGACGATTACCGAGCCGGGCTTCATCGCCTTGCGCATCTCGGCGGTGACCAGCACCGGCGCCTTCTTGCCGGGTATCAGCGCCGTCGTGATCAGCACGTCGGCCTGCGCGATGTGCGCGGTCAGGGTCTCGCGTTGGTGACGCAGGAACTCCTGCGTCGTCTCCTTGGCATAACCACCCGTGGTCTCGGCCGCGGGGGGAGTGCCGGTGTCGATGAACTTGCCGCCGAGCGACTCCACCTGCTCCTTGCAGGCCGGTCGGATGTCGTTGGCCTCGACGACCGCACCGAGCCGGCGCGCCGTCGAGATCGCCTGCAGGCCCGCGACCCCGACGCCGAGCACCAGCACCCTGGCCGGAGTCAGCGTGCCGGCCGCCGTCATCATCAGCGGGAACATCTTCGGCAGATGCACCGCGGCCAGCAGCACGGCCTGGTAGCCGGCGCAGGTCGCCTGCGAGCTCAGGATGTCCATCTTCTGCGCGCGCGTGATGCGGGGCATGAACTCGAGCCCCATCGCCGTGACCTTCGACTCGCGCAAGGTCTTGACCAGCGGCAGGTGCTGGCCCGGCATCAGCGTGCAGATCAGCAGCGAACCCGCCTTCTGCCCGCCGGCGACCTCCGGAGTCGGTGGCTGGATGCCGAGCACGATGTCGGCGCTGCCGCGGGCGGCGGCGTCGACGAGCCT
>JAGQRA010000737.1 GCA_020425885.1 Planctomycetota bacterium
CCAGTTCGTCGGTCGCGACGACCTCGGCGACGACGAGGTCGAGTCCGCCGATGCCGAGCGCAGGTCGGGGCCGGGCTCGTTCCCGGGGTTCCGCGCCGCCGTCGCCAAGACCTCGTTCAACGACGCCTGCCCCGTCATCATCGAGAACAACCCGACCTACACCAATCTGTTCGGCTCCATCGCCGCGCCGACCGACGGGTCGATGCCGGGCCCGCAGCACGTCCACGGTGGCGCCATGCTGCGCGCCGACGGCGGCTATCTGGTGTTGCGCTGCCTCGACGTGCTCGGCGAACCGGGGGTGTGGCCGCAGCTCAAACGCACGCTGCAGACCGGCATGCTCGAGATCCGCGAGTTCGACCCGAGTGCCGGGGCGCCGACCGGTGGGCTGCAGCCCGAGGCGATCCCGATCGATCTCAAGGTCGTGTTGATCGGCGAGCCCGGCGTCTACGAGCACCTCGCCGCCGAGGACATCCAGTTCCCGCAGATCTTCAAGATCCACGCCGAGTTCGACGGCACGATCCCGGTCAACAAGCGGAACCTGTCGCGCTACGCCGACTACCTGCAGTGGCTGATCGGCCGCGAACAGCTGCTGCCGTTCGCCGGTGAGGCGATGGCCGCGGTGGCCGAATACGGCGCCAGGGCCGCCGGCCGGCGCGATCGGATGATCACGCGCTACAGCGAGCTCGGCGATCTGGCGCGAGAGGCGTCGCACCTCGGTCGCGAGGACGCCGCGGCCACGGTCTCGCGCCACCATGTCGAACAGGCCGTCGCGCTGCGCCGCCGCCGTCACGACCTTCCCCAGGAACTGACCGAACGCGACTACTCGGCCGGCTACATGCGGCTGTCGACGAGCGGCGACACGGTCGGTCAGATCAACGCCTTGACCGTGCTCGACACCGGCACGATCGAGTTCGGGCGGCCGTGTCGCATCACCTGCAATTCGGGCATCGCCGTGCCGCAGCGCTCGGGGCTGATCAACATCGAGGGGCTGGCCAATCTCTCGGGACCGATCCACGACAAGGGGGTCATGATCCTCGAGGGCTTCCTGCTGCAGGAGTTCGGCCGCGAGGGTCCGCTCTGCATGCAGGCGACGATCTGTTTCGAGCAGCTCTACAATGGCGTCGACGGTGATTCGGCGTCCTTGGCGCAGCTGTTGGCGTTGCTCAGTTCGCTGGCCTCGGTGCCGTTGCATCAGCATCTCGCCATCACCGGCTCGGTGAACCAGAAGGGCGAAGTGCAGGCGGTGGGCGGCGTCAACGAGAAGATCGAGGGCTTCTTCCGCCTGTGCCGGACGCGGCGTCTGACGGGACGCCAGGGCGTGGTGCTGCCGCAGGCGAACTGCGGTGACCTGATGCTCGACCGCGACGTCGTCGAGGCCGTGGCGCGGGGCGAGTTCCACGTCTATCCGGTGTCCGACCTTCGCCAGGCGATCGAGCGCTACACCGATCGCGGCGGCGACGAGGTCATCGCCCGGGCCGGGGCGGTGCTACAGCGGTTCCGCGAGCTCGCCGGCAGCTGAGCCGGCAGCTGCGCATCAGCTCCGCCGCGTCGATCGCTTCGTGGCCTCGGCCGGTGCCTTGCCCGGCGTCGCCTTGCCGGGCGGCGGGCTCGGCTCGATCACGACGGCCTGTTCGCCGCTTTCGCGGTCGAACTGATGGCGCAGCGCGACCAGCTTCTGCTCGAGGTCGGTCGACGAAGCGGCGACCCGCTGCAGCGGTTCGCAGAGCGCGAACAGGGCGTCGCGCTGGCTCCGCAACTCGTCGCGGCGCGCGGCGACGACCGGCGCGTAGGCCTTCAGCTTGTCGCGGATCGCGACGGTCGCGGCGGCCTGGAAGGCGCGGCCGAAATGATCCTGCAGGACAGCGGTCGTGTTCGGCGTCAGATCGGAACGGAACCTGGCGACGCACTGGTGCAGATGGAGCCGCCCGGGTTCGCCGAGCCGTGCGGCCTTGTCGCGACCGGGGATCTTGCGATCGGGCCGCTCCGGCGGGCCGAAGAGTTGGTTGCGGACCCTATCTTGCGAGCGGAACGTGACGTAGTCGACGAGGCCTCGCTTGATCGGGATCGTCGCGACCTCGACCGGCACCGACTCGCCGCCTTGCCAGGCAACGTCGCCGATCGCCGCCAGCGCCTGCAATCGCAGCGCCTGCAGATCGACGCCGGCCCGGCGCACCAGCTCCGGGATGCTGTCGGGCAGGTCGAGGCCGGCATCGAGCTGTTGCTGCTGCTGATCGAAGACGCGGCGGCAGGCGGCGAGGACCTCGTCGCGGTAGTCGCGCACCAGCGGTGTCCACTGACCGTTGGTGAGCCACTCGAGGCTGTGGCTCGACAGGAACCAGGTGTCGATCGAGGCACCGAGGGTGCGCAGCAGCTTGGCGCCGCGATCGCGGGCGGCGCGTTCGGACTCGGCGACGATCTCGCGCAGGTTCCTGGCGAAGGCCTCGGTCCAGTCGAGCTCGAGCGCGACCGCAATGCGTCGGAGCTCGGCGTCGAGGAAGGCGAGCTGTTCGTCGAACTCGGCGATCGCGGCATTGAGCCGCCGGGCCTCGGCGCCGCCGGCGCAGGCGGCCGCCTCTTCGAGCAGGGCCAGTCCCCGTTGCAGCGAGTCGTGCAGGAACGCGGCGGCGTACTGCGGGCTCGCCAGGTAGTCGCTGAGGTCGTCGCGGAAGGCCCGGAAATCGGCGGGCTGGTCGGTCTGGGCGCGCCGCAGCAGCACGCTGCTGGCGGCGTGCAGCAGGTCGACGGGATACATCTTCACCCGGCCCTCGCCTGCGGCCTGTTTCAGCGGCGCCGACATGGCGAGCTGTTCGAACGCCTGCAACACGGCGCCGGGACGCGATTGCTCGAGGCTCGGCACGAGGTTGCCATCGGGGCCGAGGTCGCGCTTGTTCTTGTCGACGTTGACGACGAGGAAGATGCGCGAGAACAGCTCGAGCAGCTGCTCGAACTCGGCGAACACCTGCTCGAGGAACAGCGTGTCGCTCTTGACGACGAAGACGGCGCAGGCCGCGGCGTTGCGGAAGTCGCGCGTCATGCGGTCGTAGCCGAATCGCATGCGGGTGTAGAGGCCCGGGGTGTCGACCAGCACCGTGCTGTCGGTGGCCAGCGCGCTGCCGGGCACGTGGACATCGACGCGCCGGATCGCCTGCGGGAAGTGCTCCTGCGGATCGAACACGACGCCGGTGTGCTCGGCCTCGCGAATGGCCTTGGCCAGGGCGCGATGGGCACCATCGATGTGGGCACCGAGTTCGTCGGGTCTGGCGAACGTGACCGTGCGGCCGTCGTAGTTGGTGACGACGTACTGCCGCTCGGCGCCGGCGCGCACGAACACCAGGCACGGGTAGGCCGGCAGGCTCGAGACCTCGCTGACGTAGGTCGCGGCGATCGCGTTCATCAGCGTCGACTTGCCACTCTTCAGCGGGCCGAAGATCAACACGAAGGCCTGCTGATCGCGGACCTTGTCGCACAGTGCCTGTAGATCGTGCTGCAGGCCGCACAACGGGGCGCGCAGCGAATGGGCCAACGAGCCGTCGGCGGCCGCGTCGAGGGCACCGATCGCCTTGGTGAGATCCTCGAGCACGGGGCGGACCGTGAGATCGAACTGCTGGCAATAGCTGCCGAGCTGGGTGCGCATGATGTCAGGGCGCCTGGGTCTGAGCTGTGAGGTGCGGCGAGGCGGCATGCGCAAGACATGCCCGAAGCGGCAGGCGATTGGAGCGAAGCCGCCGCGAGAACGCAGTCATCGCCGCAGGTTTTTTGTTCGCGCCGGCAGCTGAAGAAGTTCGAAGTTCTCCACCACGGTGTGGAGTTGGTTGCCTGCCGCTATTTGACGACCGGCATCGGCAGCTCTTCGGCGCGTCTGGTGTGCCACTGGATCGTCAGGGTCCGTGGGTCGACCTGGGCGGCGATGATGCGGACCTCGTCCTTGTCGGCGCTCTGCTGCACGATCGACGACGACGCCAGCAACAGCTCGCGTTGGCCGCGGGCCAGCGCCAGTGGCAGCGAGTAGCCGCCCGCCCGGGCGCGCCGACCGGCTTCGGCGATGCGTTCGGCCAGGGCGGTCTGCCGCGGATTGCCACCGGGTTCGATGTTGGCGGTGCTGCAGTCGGCGTGGGTCAGGATCACGACCATGGCCAGCCGTTCGGCGGTGACGAAGTGCTCGAGCAGCGCGACCGAATCCGGATCGATGAACGGGCCGGGCTTGCTGATGACG
>JAGQRA010000738.1 GCA_020425885.1 Planctomycetota bacterium
AAAGTAGGTTAGTGCCGGGTCATTCTTCGACGCGTCTCGCCACACAGGCGAGACGCGTTTTTTTTGGGGGGGGCTCGACTTCCGCTCACGCACTTCGTTGCCTCGCGCGCAGGGAGTCGCCATGCTCGCCAATGCGATGACTGACCGCCCTTCCAAGATTGTCGACCTGTTTCGGCTCCAGAAGCCCGTGATCTCCTTCGAGTTCTTTCCGCCGAAGACGGACGAAGGGGTCGAGGCGCTGTATTCAACTGTTGAGGAGCTGCGGCCGTGCCGCCCATCATTCGTTTCGGTCACTTATGGGGCCGGGGGAAGCACGAGGGATCGCACGCTCGAGCTCGTTGGCAGGATTCAACGCGAGCTGGGCATCGTGACGATGGCCCATCTCACGTGTGTTGGCAGCACCAAGGAGGAGATCGGCGAGGTTCTCCGCCGTCTCGACGGAGCCGGCATCCGCAACATCCTCGCGCTCAGAGGGGATCCACCAAAGGGTGAGTCGGTCTTCACTCCGACGGAGGGGGGCTTTTCATTCGCTTCTGAATTGGTTGCGTTCATCCGTGAGCAGCCTTTCGATTTCTGCGTGGGGGCAGCGTGTTACCCCGAGGGTCACGTCGAGAATCGCGATCTCGAGGTCGACCTTCAGCACCTTTGCACGAAGGTGCGCGCGGGTGCTGATTTCCTCGTATCACAGTTGTTCTTCGACAATGAGGATTTCAAGGCATTCGAACGTCGGGCGCGGGCCGTTGGCATAGAGGTCCCCATCGTGCCTGGCCTGATGCCCGTGACGAACGTGAGTCAGACCGAGCGGTTCACGTCCATGTGTGGAGCTCGCATCCCTCAGGACCTTCATCGACGGCTGCGGATCGTATCGGCCGATCCCGCTGCGATCGTAGCGACCGGCGTTCAATGGGCAGTGGATCAATCGCGTGCATTGCTTGCGGGAGGGGCGCCTGGGTTGCACTTCTACACCCTGAACAAGTCGTCGGCGTCGCTGGCGGTCCACGCGGCGTTGGGGCTGTGACGTCTTGGCTGTCCGACGAGTCTGGGTCAACCTTGCTGTTTGAGCTCCTCGCGTAGGGTCGTCCTGGACAGTTCAGCTTGGCCCTCAACCTTCCCGCCATCAACCTTGCTGGGTCTAGGCGCGAGGTGGGCGGATGCCCTCGCCCCGAACGAGATCACGCAGACGTTCGCAGAGACCCGAATGGCGCTGGCCATCGTCGTCGTTGCGGACGGCCATCTCGAGCGCCTTGGTCGTGCCCACCACCACCACCAGTTGCTTGCCGCGCGTGATCGCGGTGTAGAGGACCGATCGTCGCAGCATCAGGAAATGATCGGTCGTGACTGGGATCACGACGGCACGGTACTCGCTTCCCTGTGAGCGGTGGACGGAGATGGCGTAGGCCGGGACCAGGTCTCCGAGTTCCTCGAAACGATAGTCGCACTCACGGTCGGGAAAGCGAACGAACAGGCTGGCCGCGGCGAGGTCGATGTGAGTGATGCGACCTACGTCGCCATTGTAGACCTCGCGGTCGTAGTCATTGCGAATCTGCATGACCTTGTCGCCAACGCGAAAACGTCTGCCTGAGCGTTCGGTCTCGATCTCCCCTGGGTTCAGGAGATCCTGCAGGTCGCGATTGAGGTTGTCGGCGCCGCTTTCGCCGCGATACATCGGGCACAGGACCTGGACATCATCGAACGGATGGAATCCGAACCGCTTCGGGATGCGCTGGGCGATCAGTTGCCGGATGAGCACCCTCGCGTGGGCCGCGTTCTTGGCCTCGACGAAGTAGAAGTCGCTGCCCTCACCGCCGCTGACCGGCACCTCACCATGCAGGATGCCGTGGGCCGTCCGCACGATGTCGGAGCCGCGCTGCTGCCTGAAGATCTCGGTCAATGCCGTCGTTGCCGCGCGCCCACTCTCGATGATGTCGGCAAGTACGTTGCCGGGGCCGACCGACGGCAACTGGTTGCGGTCCCCGACCAGGACCAACTGCATGTTGGACGGGATTGCCCGAAACAACGAATAGGCCAGCTGCACGTCGAGCATCGAGGCCTCGTCGATGACGAGCAGTTCGCCCTCGAGCGGGTTGCGGTCATTGCGCACGAACTTGTTCGTCACCGGTTGGAACTCGAGCAGGCGATGAATGGTCGAGGCCGCGTGACGCGTCGATTCCTCGAGGCGCTTCGCGGCGCGTCCCGTCGGAGCCGCGAGCAGCAGTCGTAGCCTCTTCTGCGGCATGATCTGCGCGAGCGCGCGGACGATGGTGGTCTTGCCGACGCCGGGTCCGCCTGTGATGACCGAAACGGGCTCGGTGAGGGCGCGCATCAGGGCTTCCTTCTGGCCGATTGGAAGGGCCATCCCCGATTGTCGTTCGAACCAGTCGACCGCCGCCGCCGGCTGCACTGGCAAGCGGCTTTGCTTCGTCCGCAGCAGCCGGTCGAGCGTGCGCGCCACACCGTCCTCGGCGGCCGCGAGCAATCGAGGGTACGCTATCGGTTCGGGGTCGTCGTGTAGCAGCACTGGCCCTGGCGGAAGCTGTCGTACGATGCGGCCTTCCTTGGCGACTTCGGGGAGACGGGCGGCCACCGGCTCCTCGTCACAGCTCAGCAACTCCGCACCTCGCCGCACCAACTCGCCTTCGGGGAGGTAGCAGTGACCTTCCTTTGCCGCCTGTGTGAGGCAGTATTCGAGCGCGGCGTCGAGCCGCTCCGGCGCCGTGGGCTCGACTCCCATCTGTCCGGCGAGGCGATCCGCGATTCGAAACCCGATGCCGATGACATCATCGGCGAGGCGGTACGGGTTGGCCTGCACCAACGCCGAGGCATTGGCCCCGTAGCGACGAATGATACGCGTTGCCAGCCCGAGCCCGAGTCCGTGAGAACGCAGGAAGACATGGACGTTCTGCAGATCCTTCTGCGATCGCACCGCCAGCGACAGATCCGCGATCTTGCGCGCGCCCAAACCCCGTACACGGTTCAGCTGCTCGGGATCGTTCTCGATGATGTCGAGGGTGTTGGCCCCGAAGGCAGCTACGATCTTCTTTGCCGTGGCCGGCCCGATCCCCTTGACCAGTCCGGAGGCCAGATAGGCTTCGATGCCCTCGGTGGTCGAGGGCGCGATCGCCTCGAAGCCTGCAACCTCGATCTGGGAGCCGTATCGGGCGTGCTCGATTCTCTTCCCGGAAATCCTAAGGCGCTGACCCTCAACGAGTTGAGATATCGACCCCACTGCGGTCACGACCTCGCCCGTGATCTCGTCGGCCAGCCGCACCACCGCCCATCCAGTGTCCGGATTGCGAAACGTGAATCGTTCGATGGTCCCGGTCAGGGTGACTTCCGGGGAATCTTCCGGCGCACTCATTCGGCTGTGATCAGAAGCGGCATTGTCCTGCGATCTTGTTTCGCTATCCTGCTTCCCCCTTGCGCCCCTCGGGGGAAACCACCGCAGCATACGTGCACCGGTTTCTCGACGCCATATCGGCACCCGGGTGAGGCGACCGTCCCCTCCCGACCCATCCAGCTTTCATGATTCGCGTTCAGGTCCGCCCCAACGAGCCGCTCGAAGCAGCTCTCCGTCGCTTCAAGCGCCAGTGCAACTACGCTGGCATCTTCCGCCTCGCGAAGAAGCATGCCTACCACGAGAAGTCGAGCGACAAGAAGCGGCGCGAAGATCGTGAGCGGCTGCGCAACATCATGATGGCTGAACGGAAGCGCGGTGGTGGACCGCAGGGTCCGCGCAGCAAGAAGCGGAGCAAGCGTGGCGGCAAGCAATCGGATCGTCGTGGCAATGACCAGCCGGACTTCGATCCGTTGACCGCGGACACGACCATCCAGCGTCCGGACGGCAAGAGCGAGACCTGAGAGTCTGCCAGAGAATCCGGGCCGCAGGATCTCTCGAGATGGAGATTCTCTCTCGATGTCCGAGTCCGCGGCGTCCGCGGCGGCGGTAGCCATGCTGCCGAAGTACCCCGGGGAAGCGCCGCGTGATCTGAGCAAGCCGCTCGAGCGCCTGAAGATCCTGATCGATGCGCGCCTCGATGGTCAGCGCCTTGATCTGGCGCTTGCCGCCGTGCTGCCATGGCGCTCGCGGGCGAGCATCCACCGGCTCATCGCTGGCCATCATGTGCGATTGGATGACCGCGAGGTGCCAGCGTCACGGCGCGTTCGGGTCGGTGAGACGATCGTCGTCGATATCCCGCCTGAACGCGTCGCCAGCCCGGATCCCGGCGCCAACGTCGACTTCCCGATCCTCTACGAGGATCGCTGGATGGTCGCCGTCGACAAGCCGCCTGGACTTGCCGTTCACCCATCCGGGCGGCGGGTGGATGGAACCCTGATCCATGCCCTGCATCGCCGTTATCGCAACCCCGATGATCAGGCGCGCGACGTCGTGCCGCGCTTGCTGCACCGTATCGACGTCGAGACCTCCGGTGTGGTGGCGGTCGGTCTCGACGAGCAGTTCCACTATCAGGTCGCGCGTCAGTTCGAAGATCGCGAGGTGAAGAAGACCTATCTGGCCGTCGTGCATGGGCGCCCGGAGTCCACGAGCGGGACGATCGAACTGGCGCTGGCGCCGGACAAGAAGTCGAGCGTACGGCTCAAACTCACGACGACGACGGAGGATCACGGCCTGTCGGCGGTGACGGCCTATCGCGTGCTGCGCAGCAACGCGGACTACTCGCTGATCGAGGTCGCGCCGCGAACAGGACGCACGCATCAGATCCGCGTGCATATGGCGGCGATCGGCTGCCCGCTCGTCGGCGACAAGCTCTACGGGGGCAAGGAGGACCACTTCCTCCACATGCTCGCGGGCACGCTGACCGAAGAGCATCGCACCGAGTTGGTGCTCGACCGGCATGCGTTGCATTCGCACACCCTGACGTTCTTCCATCCGATGCTGGGCAGGCAGTTCGAACTCGTAGCACCGCTACCTGCCGATATGGCCGCGCTGATTCCGGATGACTCGCCGCCGGGCTGATGTCGTTGCTGCGTTGCGGCGTCGAGGAACTCAGAGATGAAGGGTCTCAGCCGCCTCGAATACCCGCTCCAGGAACTCCAGCTCGGTGTCGGAACACTCGCTCCAGTCGAGCCCGACGTGGAGGAAGTTCGGGTCCTTGCTCTTGCTGATCCGAGTCGCGCGCGCGGTCACCACCTGGATGTCGTCATCCAGGGCGATCCGCAGCTTGACGAGCTGGCCGGCTAGCGGGGGCTGGCCCGTCTCGATGCCGATCCCGGTCCTAGACACATCGCGAACGCTGCCCAAGGCCTGGTTGTTCTCGTTTCGCCTGCCCAGGGTCTCGAGTGCGACGCAGGCGGCGATTCGCAGACGCATGGATCGGCGGCGATCGTCGGAAGAAGGCATATGGCCTCATCGACCGTCGGCCACTTGCTGCTTGAAGGGCCACCCGGGGGGCGCTCGCCTCGGGGACGACCGCAGGCCATGGCGGCGCTACAGCGGCAATACGAGCGGCTGAACGAGCCGGTAGCGATCGGTGCTCCGCATCGGGTCCTCGCTCATTCGTGCCGATTCTCTGGCGTCCGGGTCACGATCGGCCGCGGCTCTGCTGTCGAAGGCCGGAGGTGCGAAGGCCACCTGCGTAGGCGCCTGTCCTGCTTCCAGGCTCGGTTCGAGACTCGCGGTGGGCCAGGTCGGCTGGCCAGTGCGCTTCAGCACCTCGGTTCTGGCGTTCATGGGCACTCCTCGGTGGCAACTTGGCCAGGGTAGGGGTTTGGCAGATTGCTGGCAACTACCCGTTGCTGGCAACTACCCGCCGTCGGCGAAGGCCGACCCGACCAGGAGCGGCACCGCGGAGACTGCAAGGTAGAGCAGTGCAATGGCGCGCAGTTCGCCGCGAAGCGAGGCCTCGCGGTTGGCTTGCTCCACTCCATGTGATTGTTCCGCAGTAGCTTCTGCCTGCCCCGCCTGAGCGGGTTGCGGCTCGTCGGCCGGCCCGGGTACGGTCGAAGGTGCCGGCCGTCGCAGCAGCATCGCGCCGGCGAACAATCCGGCGGTCATCGCAGCCACGACGCGCCCTACCGGGCCGAGAAACTGGCCGTAGATGATCGCGATGGCGAGCAGGCCGAGCGCAGTCGGGAACAGCGATCCCAGGTCGGTCGTCGGTTCCGACCCGGAGTCGTCGGTGAAGGGGATCGCAGGCAGGGCGCGACAGAGTGGGCGAGCGACCGTGATGGCGATGGCCAGCGAGAACACGGCGGCGGTCGCCATCTGCAGCGGAGCTCCGCTCGTCGGCACGAGAATGGCGGCGGCCATCCCGTGCACCGGCACCAGCACGTGCGTCACGAGGGCTCGCCAGGTGGCATCGCGGACCAGTTCGAGATCGACGGGAGGTGCCTGATCGAAGACCCAGCGCGTGTTCTCCTGATCGGCGCGCGGCAGGAAGGCGATCAGGAAGGGCAGGTAGATGGCAGGCAGTTGCAGCAACACGCAGAGGAAGACGAAGGCCTTGTCGCCTGTGCCCTCGTGCAGGCTCAGGTAGACCATGCCGGCCGGCAGGCCGAGGAGGGGCAGTACCCGGGCCCTGAACCCCGGGCTCCGCCACATGACCGTGGCAACGAAATCGGCCAGGCCAAGTCGCGGGCCGGATCCGGCGAGTCGGCGCAGGGCCAGATCGAGCAATCCCGTCCGCCGTGTCGACACGCCGCGCTCGGCCTGGCTCTCGCCGAGCAGGACAGCGAGTCCGAGCACGAGCAGCCCGGCCGCGAGCATGGCACCGAGTCGCCAGGACTCGTCGAGTGGGTTCTCGAGCAGCCGCGCCGCCTGGTAGGTGGGCAGCAGCTCCGCGCCCATGCGCCCGATCGGCAGGTCGGCAGCCGTTCCCCGCAACTGCTGCAGCCCGATCGCGAACATGGCCACGCCGCCGCCGAGCAGCAGCGCCTTGAGGGTGGCGCCGAGCAAGGTCGCGCGCGCGTGACCGGCGCAACGGGCCACGGCCCGCAGGATGACGGCGAAGGTCCCGGCCGCCAACCCGCTGCAGGCGCAGGCCAGCGCGATGTAGCCGAGGCTGAAAATGACGCCATGGCGCAGGAAGCCGAGCAGTATCGCGGGCGGCAGCGCCATGCCGATCGTGATCAGGCACACGTAGAAGGCGGCGTGTCCGCCGCGCGCCAGGACGACTGCCGAGCGGCGTATGGGCGAGGTCCCGATCAGGACGCGATCGGCGCGACGGCGAACCACACGGTCCTCGTCACCGAGCAGTCCGACCGTCACCAGCAGCGAGGACAGGCTCAGGTTGGCGGCCGCGAACGCGACCGGCGGCGTCTCGGGGTAGAGCAGCGAGGCGAACACCAGCGCCAGGAACGACTGCGTGAAGATCGTCGTCGTCAGCGAACTGCCGCTGCCGCCGCGGCGTCGCGCGTCGCCGAAGAAGTCGAGCAGGAGCCAGGTGTGGATCAGTGCTCGAATCACGCCCATGTCGTCACGGCCGCCGGCGGCCTGGGCGGACCATACTCGGCGCTGCCCGCCGGGCCCGGTGTTTCTCGGGAGGTTCCTCGCGGTGTCGACTAACCTGTTCCGGGTGCGCGTCGTGCTGGTCGATTCCCCGGGGCCCGGCCCCGAGCCACATTGGAGTGTGGTGTTCGTCACCGGACTCGAAGCGTGCCTGAGGCAAGAGGGCATCGACGTGAAGCGACTGTCGGGTCCGGTTTCGGTCCGCCTGCCGTTGCACCGGGTCGATGCCGCGATCTGCGACGCCGGCAGCGAGATCGCACTGGCCGCGATCCTGCGCCATGACCTCGTCGACGTCGTCGTCCATGCCGGAGTCGGCGCCCGCGGTTCTCCCAACATGCTCTGGTTGGCGCAGCGCCTCGGTTCGGACGCCGTCGCGGTCGTTCGTTCGGCCGAGGTCGTATGTCAGCGCGGCGACCTGGTCGACGGCGAAGGTGAGGCGTGCACCGACTTCGCCGACGCCGAGCGGTGCGCGGCTTGCTGTTGCCATGGCAAGCGTCGCCCACGGTCCGATGAGCTACGCAATCGCCTCGATCTCTTCGTCGCCGGCCTGCAGGCCTGTTCGACGGTGTGGCTCGGCGACGACGATCAGGCGGAGCGTCTCGAGCAGGTCGGCGTGCCGCGGCGGGTGCTGCGGCAATGCAGCCACGAGGCGATGGTCGACAGCGTGGCGGCCGACATCATCGTCCGGCGGGCGCGGTCCGACGACCTCGCGCTTCCGCCACGGACTCCGTCCGCTTGAAGTCGAGGGCGCCGAAGTCGAAGTCGGCGATCGGGCAGTCGATGCCGAACCCCGAGATCGCGCCGGTGTGATCGAGATCGAATCGGATCAACGCGAACGGCAGGAAGCGATCGGGGAGGTCGACGCGGAAGGTGTCGTGATGCCAGTGCTTCATCGCACCGAACAGACGTCGCCGGCTCGGCAGCAGCACGAGCTGCAGCTGGTCGCCCTCCAGCGTCACCTCCGCCGGCCCGTAGGCCTCGTCGGAGTAGCTGCCGGCGTAGGCCGCGAGCTCGAGGCTCGGCTTCGTGCCTTCGTGCCGATTCGCCTCCCGCTGCGCCGTCTTGGTCGCTTCGCCGGCGTGGATGCGCCTGGCGATCGCGGCGATGCGGCCGAGTTCGGCGAGGCCGTCACCGCCGGCGCGGGTCTTGAAGATCGCGCGCTTGATCGCCTCGTTGACGATGCCGTCGTTGCTGTTGTTGAGCACGACGAAACCGAAGCGGTCGGCCGGGATCAGTGACACCTTGCTCAGGAAGCCCGGCATGCCGCCGTCGTGTTCGACGACCTTCTTGTCGCCTTCGAGCGAGAGGAACCAGCCGAGTCCGTAGCTCTTGAAGTCGGCAGTTGAAGCGCCGCTGCCGCCGCCGATCGCCACGTGCGGGCGCCACATCTCGCGCAGCGAGTCCACGGCGAGGATCGGCTCGCCCTGCCACCGGCCGCCGTCGAGGAGCATGCGCATCCAGGCGGTGAGTTCGTCGACCGACGAGTAGATCGACGCCGCCGGTTTGCCGGCCACGAATTCGTGGTCGACGATCGGTTGGCCGTCGATGTGCGGCAGCGCCTTGTCGGCATCGGCCGGCAGCAGCTGCGCCGCGGCGCGCGTGTGCGTCATCTGCAGCGGCAAGAAGAAGCGGTCGGTGACGAACTGCTCCCACGTCTGGCCGGTGGTGCGTTCGATGACCATGCCCGCGACCATGTACATCAGGTTCTGGTAGCCGAACTGACGGCCGAAGGATTGCGTGATCGGCAGCTTCTCGATCCGATGCAGAACCTCGGCCGGTTCGTAGTCGCTGCCGTACCAGAGCAGATCGCCGGCGAACGTCTTCAACCCGCAACGGTGGCTCAGCAGGTCGCGCACCGTCATGTGCGCGGTGATCCACGGGTCGGACATCCTGAACTCGGGGATGTGATCGACGACCCGGTCGTCCCAGGCCAGCCGGTGCTCCTGGACCAGCAGGGCGACGCCGGCTGCGGTGAAGGCCTTGGTGCACGAGGCGATGTTGAACAGCGAGCCCGTCGTCAGCGCGACGCCTTCGCTGCGCTCGCCGGCCGCCGCCGCGGCCACGACCTCGCCGTCCTGCACCACGGCCAAGGCGAGCCCCGTGTCGTCGAACTGTTGCTGCGCGCGCTCGACCACCGCCGTGACGAAGTCGGCCGTGATCGGCGCTTGCGCCGGCAGGATGCCGATGAGCGCCGGGCCGGAGGCTGCGAGCAGAAGGAAGAGCGAGGCGGGTCGATGGAGTCGTGCTTGCATGGTGATCTCGGAAGGTCGCTACGGTAGACCGCTCCGCGCCGAGGACCAGCCTCCGGCACATCCGTGGTCGGCGCCTGGCGCCGATGACCGCGGGCGATCCGGGGTCACTGCCAAGTTGCGGCGGCTCTGCTATGCTGCCGCGACCTCGTCCGTCAGATGGTCCTCGTTTCCCGACTTCTGCTGGTCGCGTTCTGCGCGCCTGCCTTGGCGCAGTCGTGTCCGCGACCCGTGCCGCCGCCGGCAGGTCATGCGACCTCGCTCGAGGCTGTCGTGCCGATGTCGTATTCCGATGGCTACCGCACGTTCGGTTCGATGATCGTGCCGACGACCGTCGCCCCGGTGTGTGGTTGGCCGCTGGTCGTCTTCGTGCATCCGCTCGGAACCTCGCGTGCCGTCGACCTCGGCCTGCAGGTCCAGGTGGCCGCCCAGGGTTTCGCGGTATGGAGCTACGACGTGCGTGGTCAAGGCCAGGCGATCGCCGCCAACGTCAACCATCCGCAGGCCGGCACGACGCTGTGGGGCGCGATCGAACTATGCGATCTCGGCGAGCAGATCCGTTTCGTCGGCCAGAGCCCGCAATGGGTCGGAGTGGTCGACGCGACCCACTGCGCCGTCGTCGGCAGCAGTCAGGGTGGCGCGCACGCATGGGCCGCGGCGGCCTGGTCCGGCCGGTCCATGGTCGTGCCCGGACGAACGCCGTCGGTGTTCCCGACGGTGGCCTGTGTCGTCGCCAACGACTACATCGCCGAGACCGCCGAGAGCTGGATCCGGGACGGATCGCTCTGGAACTCATGGTTCGTCGAGGTCCTCGCCGGCAGCTTCTCCGGTTTCGAGCTGGACCCGACCCTGCTGCAGGCCGGGCGTGCGGCCTTCCTCGCCCAGGACCCGGCGCCATTGCTCGCCGCGTTCACGGCCGAAGGTCGCGACCTCGCCGCCGACCTCGGTGCGAGCCAGGTTCCGATCCTCTACACGCACGCCTATCACGACCGCATCGACAGCCCGCTGTCCGGCGTCCGGTCGCTGCTCGCGGCCGGCGGCCCCGGGCGCGCCGTGCTGACGACGGGTGGCCCGCACAACGCGGTGGCGAACGACCGCGAACGGGCCGGTCGCGACGGCCTGATCCTGCGCTGGCTCAAGCGTTGGCTCTGGAACGAACTCGACGAGTCCGAGCTCGAGGATCCGTTCGTGCTGGCCGAGCTGCCCGTCGAGGCCGGGCTGCGCGATGATCGCGGCTACCCGTGGAATCACCACCATGGCGGCGATCCGCTGCAGGCCGCATCGCCGACGCGGCTCTGGTTGCACGGCGACTCGAGCCTGCAGACGCAGGCCGGGACGCCGGCGCAGCCGGTGGCGACCATCGAGCAGATGATCGCGCCCTCGGCCGCGTTCTCACCGCAGGACTACCTCGACGTGCCGGCCACGCGGCAGCTCGTCAACCTGCTCGCCGCCTGTCCGTTGGACGAAGAGGTCTACGCCATCACCTTGGCCGACGAGTGGGAGCTCGCGGCCAGCGCCAGCGCCCGCTTGCGCCTCGTGCCGTTCGCGACGGACTGGATGATCGCCGCGCTGCTGTCGGTCCAGCCGCCGGGGGCACCCGAGGTGATGCTGGTCTCGGGCTGCGTTCACGCCACCGCGAGCACGATCGGAGTCGCCGAGGAACACGATCTGCTGTTCTCGCCGATCGCCGCCCGCATCCCGGCCGGAAGCACGGTGCGGCTGCGGCTGCGCAATCTGTGGCTGCGCGAGTCGCCGCTCGATCGTCAGCTCGAGGTCGCCCCGCGTTTCCACGATTTCCGTGTCGACATCGTCCACGGCACGCCGGCGTCCGGTTCGTACCTCGATCTGCCGCTCGAGCCGGTGCGGCCGAAGATCGTGTCGGCGGCGACATGGTTCGATCTGCAGACGGCGTCGCCGCTCTTGTTGCAGGTCCGCGCCGGCGTGGCGCGAGCGCATCAGCCGTACTACATCACGTTCGGCATCAGCGGTCATCTGCCGGCGACTCCGTTCCTCAACGACATCATGCCGCTCGAGAGCGACTGGTTGGTCGGCATCATCTCGACCTCGCGTTCCCGGCCGGAGCTGATCGACTTCTTCGGCGAACTCGACGCCGGTGGCAACGCAACGGCCGTGGTCGACTTCAGGGCCTACGCGCCGTTGCCGGCCGAACTGGCCGGCCTGCGGCTCTCGTTCGCGGCGTTCGTGTTCGACAGCTTCGTCGCCATGACGGGTGCCGCGACCAATCCCTGCGACGTGTTCCTGCGCTGACCCGAACCGAACTGCGGCGGGTGCATCGTCCGACCGCGACGAGTATCGTGTCGGGTTCGCACTCAGGAGGTCGCCGACATGGAGTTCACCGTCGTCTTCGTTCACGGTTGGAGCGTCACCAACACCAACACCTACGGGCAGCTGCCTCAGCGCCTCGTCGACGAGGCGACCGCGCGCGGCCATGTGATCAAGACCCGCCAGATCTACCTCGGCCGCTACATCAGCTTCCACGACGAGGTCGAGGTCGCGGACATCGCGCGCGCCTTCGCCAAGGCCGTCGAAGAGGAGCTCGATCCTGCTTCCGGCAAACGGTTCGTATGCATCACGCACTCGACCGGGGGGCCGGTGATCCGCGAATGGTGGCGGCGCTACCATCAGGGCGAAGGCGCGACGCTGTGTCCGATGAGCCATCTGATCATGCTGGCGCCGGCGAACTACGGCTCGGCGCTGGCCGTCCTCGGCAAAGGCAAGCTGAGCCGTCTGAAGTCATGGTGGGACGGCGTCGAGCCCGGTCAGGGCGTGCTCGACTGGCTGGTGCTGGGCAGCGCGGAGGCATGGAACCTCAACGAGGCCTGGATCAAGAGCAAGGGCCGGCACCTCGGGCCGGACGGGGTGTTCCCGTTCGTGATCACGGGACAGACGATCGACCGGGCGCTCTACGACCATCTCAACAACTACACCGGCGAGCTCGGCTCGGACGGGGTGGTCCGCGTCGCCGCCGCCAACCTGCAGTCGAACTTCGTCCGGCTCGAACAGCAGGCCCCGGTCGAGGTGCCGGGGAAGGCAGGCGTGTTCCACGCTCCGGAGCTCGAGGTCGCGCAGGTGATCGCGGCGCCGAAGACCCCCCTTCGGATCATGGCCGGCAAGTCGCACTCGGGCACCACCAAGGGCATCATGCGCAGCGTCAAGGCCGCTGTCGGGCGAAAGGCGGATGCCGAAACGGTCGACGCGATCTTCGCCTGCATGACGGTCGATTCCGTCGCGGGCTACGAGGCGATCGCCGATCAGTTCGCGGCGGCCAGCGCCGAGGTCCAGAGCGACGAGCTGTTGGAGGTCGAACGCAAGCGGCTGTGGTGGGACTCGTACTTCATCCACGACCGCTTCTCGATGGTGATCTTCCGCATCACGGATCACGAGGGGCACCCCGTCACCGACTTCGACCTCGTCCTCACCGCCGGCGAGGACAGCAGTCCCGATCATCTGCCGAAGGGGTTCTTCGCCGATCGGCAGCTCAACCCGAAGTCGCGCAACACCGTCACCTACTACCTCAACCACAGCATCATGGCCGGGTGTGATCCGGTGCTCGACACCGACGACGATGGCAAGCCCAAGGAGGTGCGGCCGCGCGTGGTCGGCGCCACGTCCCTGGGCTTCAGGGTCACCGCCCGACCCGACTCGGGCTTCGCGCACTACCTGCCGTGCAGCCTGACCGCCTCGGCGGATGTCCTGAAGAAGGTCGTCGTGCCCAACGCGACGACGATGGTCGACATCGTGCTGCAACGCGTGGTCGGCGAAGGCACCTTCCGGCTCGATCGCGGCGTCGATTCGGGCAGCTTCAAGTCGACCAGGCCGGGCAAGCCGATCGACGCCTAGCCCGGACTATTCATCTGGAGGAGCGGCAAGGCCCTGGGCACTGGCAAGGCGAGGGTGAATGTCCCGTTTGCGAGTGGTTGACGGCGCCTGCACCGCCTTGGCAGGCGCAGCAGGCTGCGGTT
>JAGQRA010000739.1 GCA_020425885.1 Planctomycetota bacterium
AACCGCAGCCTGCTGCGCCTGCCAAGGCGGTGCAGGCGCCGTCAACCACTCGCAAACGGGACATTCACCCTCGCCTTGCCAGTGCCCAGGGCCTTGCCGCTCCTCCAGATGAATAGTCCGGGCTAGCATCGCGCGCCCGCGGAACGGCATCCGACGTTGCTGCGGGAGCACTGCCGCAGGAGACGCCATGAATGAACCCTCTGCCGACGTCACGGCTGCAACGCGCCTCATCGAAGCGGGGGCCACCACGTCCACGCCGGACCTCCTCGGCGCGATCCTCGACCGCGACGGGAACGGCAAGCACCTGATCGATCGCCTGCGCGCGACCAAGGAGCTGGTGGCAGCGCGCGATGTCCTCGATCTCGCCTTCGGACGCGAAGACGCGCCGGACGATCGCGCCGAGCAGATCCGGCAGCTGTACGCGCTGTGCCTCTACAAGGACCCCGATCTGCCGGCCAAGCAGAAGCTCGATCAGGCCTTCGAGAAGCTCTTGGCCGGCGCGGACCTGGCCACCTGCCAGAACACCGAGACGCTCGGGCTCGCCGGCGCGATCTCGCGGCGCTACTGGAACCTCGATGGCCACAGCTCGCATCTCGAACGCGCGCTGCGCTACTACGAGAACGGCCATGCGCTGGTCGTCAAGGACGCCGGCCACGCCGCGGCCGATCGCGGGTTCTGCGGCATCAACGCCGCGTTCCTGCTCGACCAGCTGGCGAAGCTCGGCGAGGAGGCGGGATTCGGCGCCGACCCGAGCGGCGTCGAACGGCTGCGCCGGGACCAGGCCGCGCGGATCCGGCGCGAGATCCTCGGCGTGCTGACGAAGCTCCAGGAGAAGGACGCGAACCTGCTGCAGGACTGGTGGGTCGTCGCCACCATGGTCGAGGCCAACTTCGGTCTCGGCTACTTCGCCAGGGCCAGGGACGTCTTCGTCGAGCACGGCGCCGCCAACGCCGCGCCGTGGCAGATCGAGACCACGCTCAAGCAGCTCGTCGCCCTCGCCCGCCTGCACGGACACGTCGACCCGTTGACCCGATCCGGCAAGAGCCAACCGGCCCGCGACTGCCTGAAGGCGATCCTCGGCGATCGCGATCCCGAGCTGCTCCTGATCGCCGATCAGAAGGTCGGCCTGGCGCTGTCCGGCGGCGGCTTCCGGGCCTCGTTCTACGAGATCGGCGTGCTCGCGGCGCTGGCCGAGTTCGATCTGCTGCGCCATGTCGAGGTGCTGTCGACGGTCTCGGGCGGCTCGGTGCTCGGCGCCCACTACTACCTCGAGGTGCGCAATCTGCTGACGCAGAAGCCGAGCCGCGACATCGGTCGCGGCGACTACATCGCGCTCGTGAAGCGCGTCATCGACGACTTCTTCGTCGGCGTCGAGAACAACATCCGCACCCGCGTCATCGCCAATCCGATCGACACCGCGCGCATGCTGATCAGCAGTTCGTACTCGCGCACGATGAAGGCGGGCGAGCTCTACGAGGACCTCATCTATCGCCGCATCGCGGGCATCCCGGACGGCCCGATCCGGATGCGCGACCTCATCATCCAGCCGCCGGACGAGGACCCGGGCTTCAAGCCCAACGCCGGCAACTGGCAGCGCAACGCCAAGGTGCCGATCCTGGTGCTCAACGCCACCTCGCTCAACACCGGCCACAACTGGCAGTTCACCGCGCGCTGGATGGGCGAGCCGCTGGTCGAGACCGACATCGACAGCAACCCCCGACTGCGGCGCATGAACTACGACCAGCTGCAAGGCACGCCGGCCGCGGCGCACCGCGACTTCCGTCTCGGCCATGCCGTCGCGGCCTCGGCCTGCGTCCCCGGTCTGTTCGAGCCGATCGCGCTGCGGTCGCTGTACGAGGACACCGGCAGCGGCGAACCGAAGGCGACGACGGTGCGGCTCGTCGACGGCGGCGTGCACGACAACCAGGGGCTCGAGAGCCTGCTGGAGCAGGACTGCAACGTGCTGATCGCGGCCGACGCCAGCGGCCAGATGACCTACGACCGCGAGCCGAGCACGAGCGTGCTCGGCGGCGTGCTGCGCAGCAACAGCACGATGATGGCCCGCATCCGCGAGGCGCAGTATCGCGACGTCAAGGTCCAGCGCGAGGTCGGCCGCCGCAAGGGCTTCGCCTTCGTGCACCTCAAGGACGGGCTGCACGGCCGGCCGGTCAACTGGCAGGGCTGCAAGGCGAGCGAGGCCAAGGACGGCACCGAGAACCCACACACCGCGAGCATCGCGGAGCGGGTGACGCCGTACGGGATCCGCAAGTCGGCACAGGAGAAGATCGCCGCCATCCGCACCGACCTCGACTCGTTCAGCCAGGTCGAGGCCTGGTCGCTGATGTATTCCGGCTACCGCGCGACGCGGGCGGCGATCCCGGGCAGCATCACGACGTTGCCGCTGGCCACGGCGGTCGAGGACGACTGGGCATTCCTGCAGGTCGCGGCGGCGCTGACGGCCGAGACCGCGGACAGCGCGGCCGCCAAACGGCTCGAGCGCCACCTCGAGGTCGGCCAGAAGGGCGCGTTCAAGGTCTGGCACCTCAACGGCTTGCTGAGCGCGCTGCGCTGGCTGATCACCGTCGGCGGCGGCCTGGCGCTGTTGTGGTGGACCTACGACAAGGACGTCACCATCGTCTCGCTCGACAGCCTGTGGTGGTTCGCCGTCGGCACCCTCGCGACCTGGGCGCTCGGCAAGTGGTTCATGAACCTGGTGCGGCCGAAGGAGCTCGTCACCAAGATCCTGATGGGCATCGCCATCACGTTGGTCGGCTGGATCGTGGCGCAGACCCACCTGCAACTGTTCGACAAGCTGTTCAAGAAGCTCGGTCGCGTCGAGCGCCGATAGTCACGGCTACCGCCGCAGCCAGGCCGCGATCCGGTCGCGGCGCGCGGCGTCGTCGTGCCAGCGGAAGTAGACCCGGTCGAACGCCATCAGCTCGATCTCGACCTGCGCCTTGGTCTTCGCCGCCGGTTCGCGCTCGAGCATCGCGATGTAGTCGTCGAGATGGCGCTCGAGGTCGGTGGCGACGATGCCGGGCTGCCCGAGCAGGCGCGCCATCACCGTGCGATCCCAGCGCACCAGCGTGAAGTCCTGGCCGTCGAAGCCGACGTGCATCCACGGGAACGGGACGGTCCATTCGGGGCGATCGAACAGCAGCAGGTGCACGCCCTGCGTGCGCAGCACGTACTCGGTCGAAGCCGGCGTCCGGAACGCGCCTTTCTCGTGGCCGACGTGGCCGCGCTCCCCCACCTCCTGATGGGCCAGGTAATGGTCGGTCAGACCGGTCACGGCCTCGAGCGCGTACGGCACCTTCGACTCGTAGATCAGCATCGCCTGGGTGCCCGAGAACGCCAGCCGCGCGTCGGTGCCGCGCAGCAGCTCGCCGAGCCGCCGCCCCGTGGCCCGGATCCGCGCCGTGCGATGCTCCGGATACTGCGCCCGTTCGTCGGCCACCCCGTGCACCGCCTGGCCCTCGACGTAGAGATCGTCGTGGCGATGGAACAGCACGGTGCCGGCGGCGACCAGCACGAGCACGAGCCAACGCGCACGGCCGCGGACGTAGCGCCGCGTCAGGGCCTCGAGGCCGAGGTAGCAGAGCGGCGTGATCGGCAGGCAGAAGCGGGCGAACATTAAGTCGCCGCCGACCCAGATCACGAACGCGAGGTAGCCGAGCGCGAGCGTGGCAATCACCGGCTTCGCACCACCACGGTTCCGCAGCAGCAGCATCAGCGGCAAC
>JAGQRA010000740.1 GCA_020425885.1 Planctomycetota bacterium
ATGATGATGTCGCCGTTGGTCGGATTGAACGCGCCGGCATTGACGGTCGTGCCCCAAGGCTGAGCACCGGTGGTCAGATCGGTCACGGTGTTGGTCGTGATGTTGAGGATGCGGACCTGATCGACGCCGGCGTCGGCGATGACGACGTCACCGGCGAAGTCGAAGCTGATCTGGCAAGCGGTGCCGATCGCGGTCGTGAGGTTGGTGTAGCTGACCGCCCCCGGACCGGTGACGGTCGCGCGCCCGACGAAGCCGAAGCCGCCGATCAGGAAGCTCTGCGGGGCGCTCGGGTCCCAGAGGATCGCCTGCGAGGTGCCGGAGCCGCCGTAGCCGGGTGTCGAGTATCCGGTCGTGGTGCCCGAGCTGATGACGCCGAAATCGGAGGACGAGAAGCCGGTGACGCCGATGTCGCCGGGAGCGAGCTGCGCCAGCAGGGCAGGTGAGAACAGAAGAACGGACAGGGACGCAATGTGGGTCATGGTTGAGCCGTGGGTTTGCTGCGTTCGCGACAGGAAGGCGGCGATGATAGCGATATCCGAAAGGGGAACCACGGCGGCGTCGCCGCCGACACGAGCCTGCGACATCCTCGTTGCCGCTGAGCGCAATCGCCGCTACTCGAGACTGCGCTCGCCGACGCCCGACAACCGCATGACGTCGCGGGCGATCTCCTCGACCGCCATGTAGGAGGCGTCGACCACCTGCCAGCCGTGCGCTTCCATCAGCGCCTGCGCCTCGCGCACCTCGCGGCGTACGACATCGCGGTCGAGGTAGTCGCTGGCACTGCCGAGGTTGAGGTTCTGCGCCCGCGCCTCGCGCACGATCATCAGCCGGCTCGGGTTGACCCACAGCCCGATCACCTTGTTCGGATCGAGCGCGAGCAGCTGCGGCGGCGGCGGCAGTCCCGGCACGAGCGGGACATTGGCGGCCTTGATGCCGTGATATGCCAGGTAGAAACACGTCGTGCTCTTGGCCGCGCGCGAGACCCCGACCAGCACGACGTGGGCCTGATCCAGCTCGTCGGGGCGCCGCCCGTCGTCATGCTTGAGGGTGTAGTCGATCGCCTCGTGCCGATCGAAGTCCTCGCGTTCGGACGCGTAGAGCAGCCCCGGTCGCGACTGCGGATCGCGCTGCAGCAGATCGTGCAACGCCGACAGCACCGGCCCGAGCACATCGACGACGGGCACGCCGAGCCGGGCTGCGGACTGCAGCAAGGCGCGCCGGGTCAGATCCTCGACCAACGTGTAGAACACCACCGCGTGCGACCGCGACGCCGCCTCGACGATCGCCTCGACGCGCTCTCGCGTGCGCACCTCGGCCTCGTGCGCGATCTCGACGTGGTGACCCTCGAACTGCACGAGCGCCGCCTGCAGCACCTTGCTGCAGGTCTGCCCGCGACCATCGGAGACGACGTAGATCGACTTCTGTCCGGGCTGGCTGCTGGGGCCGGAGTCGGGCATGGCCCCATGAGGGTAGCGACCGCGCGCCGCGGCCACAGTCGCACTTGGGCTGAGCCTGCGGACCTGCCAGCTTGGTCTACGCGGGCGTGTCTTCCGGACCGTTCATGAGCACGTGCAGCCGATCGTCGAGTTCGAGCCAGGCCCGAACCTCGGCGTCGAACTTCGCATCCTTCTGCCGCGCATCGTCGATCGCCGCGGCGTCCTCGGCCGCCAGCACACCGTCGGCATAGAGGGCGAACACCGCCTTGGCCTGCCGGGTCGAATGACGACGCGACGCCTCGATCACCCCGGCGATGAAGCCGAGGATGGCACTGGTCTGCACCAGGCCCTGCCAGACGACGCGATGATTCCAGAAGCAGCCCAGTACGAGGCCGATGACCAGGGCCG
>JAGQRA010000741.1 GCA_020425885.1 Planctomycetota bacterium
CGGTTTCATCATCCAGCGGCCGAGCCACCAGGGCAGATCATGTTCCAGGTTCGGCCGGCGTCGTGGCCTCGCTGCCGATGTAGAGCGCGGCGACGATGTTCTGGCCGGTCTTGTCGCTGACCTTCATGAAGGTCGCGTGGGCCTCGTCGAGGCCGTACTCGGCGAGCTGTTCGGACGTCGCGTTCTCCTGGATCAGGGTCTGCTTGTCGGCGCGGATCTTGCGCAGATGCTCGAAGACGTTGCTCTCGACCAGCGGCGCGTTGACCGGGACGCCGACCAGATTGCTCATCTCCCCGGGCGTCGGGCCGATCATCCAGCCCTTGTCGGAGCGCTGCAGCGTCAGCTGATCGTAGGCCACCGGCGGCTTCTGCTCCGGGGTCTGGGGGTTGGGCTTGGGCTGCTCGGCCTTCGGCTTGCCGATGGCGACGAAGCCGACGTTGTCGTCGGTGAAGCCATCGAACATCAACGGGATGCGGGAATAGTCGACGAACGACTCGGCCTCGCTGGCGAGCTGGATCGTCGTCGGCACGGCGAGCGCGGCCGCGGCGATCAACAGGGCGATGTTGGACTTCTTCAAGTTCATCGTCTTCGTCCTCAGGCCATCGATTCGAGGAAGGAGCGCTTCTGCGCCCGCCGCAGCAGGAACACCAGCAGGCCGAACACGGCCAGCAGCACGATCGGCAGCAGGATGTTGAGCAGGCGCAACGCCGAGGTCTTCGACGACAGCGCCTGCTCGACGGCGCGCGGATCGGTGCCGGGAGGTGCGTCCTCGACGAACTTCATGGTCCGGTCGGTCGGCACCCGCGATTGCAGCGCGACCAGGTCGCTGTCCTCGGCCAGCCAGTCGAGCATGTTGCTGAAGAACGCGCCGCCGAGCACCGAGTAAGGGCCGCCCATCTGCGCGTAGTTGCCGCTGACGAAGTCGTCGCGGATGAAATCGCTGTCGCCGACGATGACGATGCGCCCCTTGCGCTCGCCGCGCGTGACCTTGTCGGCCTCGGTCGGCGACTCACCGGTGCTGCCATCGGCGGCCGGCGGCGGTTCGGGCCCGATCGGCTCGGCCGGCGGCTTGTCGGCATCTTCCTTGGCCGCCTGCTCGTCGCCGTTCTGCTCGCCGTTCGCGGCCGCGGCAGCCTTCTTCGCCTCGGCTTCCTTCAGCTCGGAGGGGCGCAGCGGGCGCTCGCGGTTCTGGAAGAACGAGGTGAACGTGCCGCGCACCTCGGCCATCAGCGGCGCCTGCTGGCGCGGCTCGGCGGTGAGGCGCTCGTTGAGCTTGCCGACGAACTTGCGATAGGCCTGATCGCGCGCCTGCGCGTCGCCGTAGCCGAACGGGTCGAGGCTCTGCGGCGGATCCTCGACGAGGGTGAGCGGGCTCGACCACAAGAGCACCTTGCCCGCGACGCCCTCGGGCAGGTCGGCTTCACCGCCGGCCTTCTCGCGCAGACCGACCCAGGTCGGCCAGTAGAAGCCGGGGCCGCGCCCGGCCTTCTCCTTGAACGACGTGAACAGGAACTCGTCGCTCGGCATGCCCGGCAGGAAGTGCCGGTAGGAATCGGCCGCGACCTTGTCGATCTCGCCGGTCGCCGGATCGCGGGCGAGCTGGTCGGCGACGGCGCTCCAGTCGCGGTTCACGGCGTGGAAGAAGTACGGGTAGGTCTTCGCCATCGGCCGCTGGCCGAACAAGGTCTGCTCGGTGACGGCGAGGTACTCCTGCGGCTGCGCCATGTTGCGCGGCCGGTAGGCGTCCTGCATCGCGTCGGCGAGCAGCTTCGGCTTCCAGTCGATGCCGTAGTGGCGCAGCTGCTCGTGGAAATTGACCTCGCTGGCGGCCGCGTCGATCAACATCGTGCTCTTGGTGAACTGACGGCGCTGACCGATGGTGTAGTCGGCGGCGTCGGCGAAGATCACCAGCGTGCCGCCCTTGAC
>JAGQRA010000742.1 GCA_020425885.1 Planctomycetota bacterium
GACGGCATGAACAAGACCATCGGTCAGCCGTGTGCGGGAAAACCGCATGCACGGTTGGATAGGGGGGCTTGGTTGCCGCGGGATTGCTTCTTCAACAAGACCAGGTAACCAAGCTCTACCAATGTCGACCCGTCTCGTGATCCCGTTCCTGATCGCCGCTGCCTCGGTCGGCATCGGCTCGCTCGTCCTGCCGACACAGCCGCGCGACCACTCGCTGCGCCACGCCGAGCACTTCACCTCGTCCGAGCAATGCGCCGTCTGCCACACGCCGGCGCCCGCCGCCACGGCGATGCGGTCCGAGATCGGCGACGACATCTCGCCGTACGGGCTGTGGCAGGGGACGATGATGGCGAACGCGTTCCGCGATCCGTACTTCCGCGCCCAGCTGCGCAAGGAAACGGTCGCCTCGGGCGAGGCCGTGCAGGAACTCTGTCTGCGCTGCCACACGCCGATGCTGCACCACGAGGCGAGACTCAACGGCGCCGAGCTGCCGCGGCTGGCCGATGTCGAGGGCGATCCGTTTGCCGACGACGGCGTGTCGTGCACGGTCTGTCACATGATCGACAGCAAGGATCTCGGCGAGGAGAGCACGTTCTCGGGGCGACCCAACTTCACCTCCGAGCGGCGGATCTTCGGCCCGTTCGCGGATCCGGCGACGCGGCCGATGCAGAATCTCGTGCGCTACACCCCGACCCACGCCGAGCATGTCCGCAGCGCGGCGATGTGCGGTTCGTGCCACACGCTGCACACCGAGCACAACGGCACCGCGTTCCCCGAGCAGACGCCGTACCTCGAATGGCGCAACAGCGAGTTCAGCGACGAAGAAGGACGGACCGAGAAGTCGCAGACCTGCCAGGAATGCCACATGCCGGACCTCGGCGCCTCGCGTCTCGCGCGCAACCCGATGGGCTTCGACTTCAACATCGCGGTGCGCGAGGGCTATCGCGGCCACTCGATCGTCGGCGGCAACGCCTTCATGCTGGAGATCCTCAACGACAACCGTGAGGAACTCGACGTCATCGCCGAGCCGGAGGCGCTGCAACGCATGGCGACGGCCGCGCGCAAGCAGCTGGCCGAGCGGACGGCGCAACTCACGGTGTCCGATATCGAGCGCGCCGACGGCGTGGCGAAGTTCTCGATCACGGTCGAGAATCTGACCGGTCACAAGTTCCCGACCGCGTACCCGTCGCGTCGGGCCTGGCTCTACGTCATCGTCTCGAGCGGCCGCCGGGTCGTATTCGAGAGCGGGGCCTTCGACGAGGACGGACGGCTCGTCGATGTCGATGACCCGCTGCGCATCCCGCACGTGCAGACCGTGAAGAAGCCCGCGGACGTCGTCGTCTACGAGATGGTCGCCACGGATCCGGAGGGCAAGCCGACGACGTTCCTGACCAAGATGGTCTCGCGCGCCAAGGACACGCGCCTGCTGCCGCGCGGTTGGAACGTGGCCGGGCCGCACGTCCGCGACACCCACGCGGTCGGGACCAAGGGCGATGCCGACTTCGTCGGCGGCGGCGACACGGTGCACTTCGAGATCCCGTTGCCCGACGACGCGCGCGGCGGGCTGCGCGTCACAGCCAGGCTCATGTATCAGCCGATTCCGCCGGTCTGGGTCGATGCCCTGCGCACGATCGACGCCGAGGAGACCAACCGGTTCGTGCGCTACTACGATGAGGCGGACAAGACGCCCGCGACCGTCGCGCTCGACATCAAGGTGGAGTGATCGCGGCGTGCAGCGACCCGGCGCAGACGAGTACGCCCCGATGTTCGCGGCCTACGTCGCGCGCGTGCCGGACGGCGACGTGCTCGGCCACCTGCGGCTGCGAGGTGAGAGCACCGCGGCGTTGCTGGCCGGCTTGAGCCCGGCGCAGGCGGATCATGCCTACGCTGCCGGCAAGTGGACCGTGAAACGGCTGATCCAGCACCTGGCCGATGGCGAACGCCTGTTCTGCTATCGGGCGCTCTGCATCGCGCGCGGCGACACGCAACCGTTGCCGGGGTTCGACGAGGTGGGCTATGCCGCCAACGATGGCAGCGAATCGCGGCCGATGGCGGCGATCGCCGCCGACTTCTCCGCCGTGCGCGCGGCGAGCCTGACGTTGTTCTCGGGTTTTGACGATGCCGTCTGGCTGCGCCGCGGCAACGCCAATGGCAGCCCGCTGACGGTGCGCGCTGCATTGTGGCTGATCGCGGGTCACGAACTGCACCACCTCGCGGGGCTGCGCGAGCGCTACGGCA
>JAGQRA010000743.1 GCA_020425885.1 Planctomycetota bacterium
CTGTCCCAAGGAGATCACGCCCGAGCGGGCCGAGCCGGAGCTCGTGGCGGCGATCTACCGGCACATCGCGCCGCGCGAACTCGACCTCAAGAAGTCCGAGGTCGATGCGATGTCCGACGACGACATCCGCGTCGCTCTGCTGCGCCAGTGGGCCATCGAGCACTGCTGGGCCGACCCCAAGAAGATCCAGGGGGTCAAGGAGGACGAGCTCATGTCGATGCTCGACAGCTTCGGCGGATGCCTGCTGCATCGGCTGCGCCTGTTCCGCAGCATCGAGGACATGGGCGGCCTCCACATCATCGGCACCGAGCGGCACGAAAGCCGCCGCATCGACAACCAGCTCCGCGGCCGTGCCGGTCGCCAGGGCGACAAGGGATCGAGCCGGTTCTTCCTCAGCCTCGAGGACGACCTGATGAAGATGTTCGCCGGCAAGACGACGCTCACCCTGCTCAGCAAGCTGGGCATGAAGGAGGGCGACGCCATCGAGCACCCGATGCTCACCCGGGCCGTCGAGAAGGCCCAGCGGAAGGTGGAGGAGCGGAACTTCCAGATTCGCAAGAACATCCTCGAGTACGACGAGCCGATGGAGTACCAGCGCCGCTCGTTCTACGGCACCCGGCAGCGCGTGCTCGAGGGACGCGACATCAAGGGGCTCATCTTCGAGCAGATCCGCGATGCCGTGCGGGATGCGGCGGCCACGTATCTCGACCCCATGCACCGTGCAAACTGCGTCGTGGAGTGGGTGCGTGAGAACCTCGGCGTGGGCGTCGATCCGGGACGCCTGCGCAAGAAGGACCGCGAGGACATGCAGCACCTCGTGCTCACCGACGCCCGGGAGGAGGCCACCCAGACGATCCGGGTGACCGTCGGCGAGTACGTCTTCGACGGCGCCGAGCCCGAGGAGTGGGACGCGAAGGGCCTTTCCGAGTGGGCGGCCAAGGCGTGGGGCGCGGAGCTCTCGCCGGAGCAGATCCGCACCATGGAGCGGCGCGACATCTGCACGGCGATCGAGAAGGCGGCGGAGCGCAAGCTCGCGACCGTGGACCTGGCGCCGCTCGACGTCTACCTGGCGCCGCTGTACAGCCAGCGCGAACTGGCGGAGTGGGCCAACCGGAAGTTCGGCGGGGAGTTCAAGGCGGAGATGTTCGAGGGGATCGAGGACCCGGCGAAGGCCGTCGACCGCCTGTTGGAGCACGCCCGCGAGGTGTACCGCAAGCGCGAAATCGCCTATCCGATCGAGTTCGCGATCGAGATGACGGCGGCGGGCATGCAGCAGAACCCGCAGATGGCGCTGCAGCAGTTCTGCGCCTGGGTCAAGAGCCGCTACGGCCTGGACTGGAATCCGGCGGCGCTGCCGTCCACCAATCCCGTCGAGCTGCGCAACCGGCTGATCGCCGAGGCGGAGGGCCTCGACGACGCCAAGCTGAACGCGCGGGCCGACGCGGCCCTGGCGGAGGGAAGCGATCCCGAGGCGCTGGACAAGTGGTTCCAGGAGAACTGCCTCGTGCGCCTCACCGACGCCGAGAAGGAGGAGGCCGGCAAGGATCCGAAGCCCTTCGTCCAGCGGCGCCTGCGGGAGCTGATGCGCACGGAGCTCACGCAATTCGAGCGCTGGGTGCTCCTCCAGATCCTCGACACCGCGTGGAAGGACCACCTCTACGCGATGGACCAGATCCGCGACTCGATCGGCTTCCGCGCCTTCAGCCAGCGCGATCCGCGGATCGAGTTCAAGAAGGAGGCATCGCGCCTCTTCGAGGAGATGTACGACTCGATCCGCGGCAAGGTGACCGACGTGATCTTCAAGGGCCGGCTCATGCCGCAAGCGCCGCGGCCGCAGGCGGGCACGCAGCCGGAGGGCCAGCCCCCGGTCCAATCCCAAGGCCAGCCGGCAGCTCAGGGCGGGGCGCCGGCCCCGGTCGGCGCGCCGACGGGACAGCCGGCGCCGGGCACCGGCGGCGTGCTTCCCTCGGCGGCCCCCGGGCCGTGACCGGCGCAGCCCGCGATCGCGGCTGCCGCGGCCATGGCGGCCGCCGGTACCTTGTCGCAGCAGCGCGATCTCGAGATCGCCCAGCGCGCGGGCACACCGCAAGGCGCCCGCAAGGCCGC